>NZ_JBFODU010000056.1:0-53276 GCF_040908505.1 Aeromonas sp. R1-2
TGGTGGTCGTTACTGGGATCGAACCAGTGACCCCCTCCTTGTAAGGGAGGTGCTCTCCCAGCTGAGCTAAACGACCTGGGATTCTGAAATGATGGTGGGTCGTGCTGGATTCGAACCAGCGACCAATTGATTAAAAGTCAACTGCTCTACCGACTGAGCTAACGACCCATCTAAATCATTTTTTCTACAAACTGGTGGTCGTTACTGGGATCGAACCAGTGACCCCCTCCTTGTAAGGGAGGTGCTCTCCCAGCTGAGCTAAACGACCTGGGAATTCTGTCTCCACCGATTGGAGAAAATGGTGGGTCGTGCTGGATTCGAACCAGCGACCAATTGATTAAAAGTCAACTGCTCTACCGACTGAGCTAACGACCCTCACCACGACCAGTTCCGACTGCATTACTGCTTCGGCTCTGACGGCGGCCTATATTACGGATTTAAATTTCCGGTGCAACAGAAAATTCGTAATTTAAATCCGTTTGCTCACTGTGCGTACAAATGCAGGCTGTTTTTACAGTAGCGTTACGAAAACAGTGACATACAGCAATGTTACAGCTTGGCCTGGCTCTGCTCGGCAAGCTTGGCTGACGTTGTGCCAGGATAGCCCTTGATCACCTGCTCATAGAAGGATTTGGCTTCCGCCTTCTTGCCATCCAGCTGCGCCAGCATACCCAGCTTCAGCAGCGCATCGGCTCGCTTGGGGGATTTGCTGTATTTGTTGGCCACGGTCGAAAACTGGGCCGAGGCACCGGCTCTGTCACCCTTGTTGAACAGCAACTGGCCGAGCCAGTAGTGTGCATTGGGAACATAGCCCGAATTGGGGTACTGCTTGATGAAGCCTTGGAAAGCCGGAATGGCTTTGTCGTAGTTCTTCTCTTTGAGCACCATGTTCACGGCAGCGTCGTAGGCCTGATTCTCATCCTGATTGGTTGAGTAATTGGCGGCAGCAGCCGGTGTGGCAGCAGCAGGGGCAGGGGCGGCTGGAGCAGCTTGCTGGCTGCTGGCAACCTTGTCGAGCTCCTGATAGAGCTGACGCTGGCGCTCTTGCGACTGTTCCATCTGGTAGGTCTGCTGCTCCAGCTGACCACGCAGCTCGGAGACCTCCCCTTGCAGGGAGTCGACCTGTTGCTGCAATTCAGCTTGCAGTCGCAGACGGGCATTGAGGGTGCGCTCCAGCAGGGCAACCCGATCTTCCAGGCTACCGGTGGGCACGATGGCACCGTTGTTGCCACTAAGGACAACGCCACCACCCGAGTCACCGCCCAGATCGCTGACAGGAGCCGCAGCTTGCGCATTCAGAGCAACCATTACGGCCAGCGCAACGACAGCTTGCTTGTACACAGATTTCATTCGGATCAAACCTTAGCGTTTAGTACAGATAAAACGGCCAGCGCCATCGTCGCTCGCATATGCAGATTTCATTCGGATCAAACCTTGGCGTTTAGTGCAAATAAAACGGCCATCGAAATGGCCGCTTGCATATAAACGAACTTCGTTCGGTTTAAACCTTAGTAAACCAGAACCGCGCGGCGGTTTTTGGCAAAGGCATCCTCGGTGTGAGACATGTCCAGCGGCTTCTCTTCGCCATAGCTGACGATGGAGAGCTGCTCGGCCTGCACACCCAGGGTTTGCAGATACTTAGCAACAGCCTTGGCACGACGCTCGCCCAGGGCGATGTTGTACTCGGGAGTACCGCGCTCATCGGCGTGACCTTCGATCAGGACTTTCACGCTCGGGCGCTCGCGCAGGTAGCTGGCGTGGGCATCCAGCAGATCAGCGTACTGACCCTGGATATCGTAACCGTCGAACGGGAAGTAGATCACGTTGTCACGTTGCAGTGCTTCGAACTTCTGACGCATCTGCTCTTCCGGGGACAACATGCCGTTGGCGCCGCCGGTTTGTACACCGCCCATGCCGTCGGTCATACCTGATTCAGCGCCAGCGGCGTCGGAATCAGAAGAAGAACTACAAGCGGCCAGGGTGAACAGTGGCAGTGCGATGGCCAAACCCTTGAGCAGTTTATTGAGTTGCATGCTATTTCCTTAAACCTTTATAACAAAACAAAAAACAATTGGATTTTATCAATTCAAGAAGGGCGACCAAGCTGGTGCACGAATTTCACCGCTACTGGTCGGAAGCACAGCCTTGAAGCGACCATCAGTCGACACCAACGCGAGACTCTTACGACCCTGATAGATGGTGGCATAAATGATCATGCTGCCATTGGGAGCCACACTTGGCGACTCATCCAGAGCGCTCTGGGTAAGGACCAACAGGGCATTGTTTTCCATGTCCTGACGGGCAATACGATACTGTCCCTGAACACGGGTCACCATCACCATGATTTTGCCATCAGGAGTAATGGATGCACCCTGGTTGGATTCACCTTCCCAAGTCATCCGGCGAGTCATACCAGTCGCCAAATTTACGCTATAAATCTGGGGTTTGCCACCACGTTCAGAGGTGAACAACAAATTTTGCCCATCCGGCATCCAGGAGGGTTCGGTGTCGATCACACGGCTGGTTGTAACCCGGGTCAGCTGCTTGCTAGCGACATCAACCACATAGAGGTTCGGTGAACCATCTTTGGAGAGAACGATAGCCAGACGACGACCATCCGGAGACCACTCCGGCGCCCCGTTGATACCGCGGAAACTGGTGATCAGGCTGCGCTGCTGGGTGTAGATATCCTGCACGTAGATTTCGGACTTCTGGTTCTCGAAGCTCACGTAAGCCAGCTTGCTGCCATCCGGCGACCAGGCCGGAGACATCAACGGCTCGCGGGAGCGCAGCAGGGTCTTCTCGTTGTAACCGTCGTAGTCAGAAATACGCAGCTGGTACGGGAACTGGGTACCCTGCTGTACGGAGACGTAAGCCAGACGGGTCAGGAAGGCACCGCGCTCGCCAGTCAAACGCTCATAGACGATGTCGGAGATACGGTGGGCAAACTGGCGCATCTGGGCACCCGGGATGGTCGCCATACGGCTATCCAGGATGTAACCGTTGCTCTCGCCACCTTGTGCCTTGGCCAGCTGGCCTTTCAGCACATCGACCAGCTCGAAGTTGACCTTGTAGGTGCCGTCACCGACTGCCGAAATGGAACCCACCACCACGGCTTCAACCCCTTGGGAGGCCCAGGGCGCGAAGTTGATCTCGCTGCTGCTGCTCGGGGTCTGCGGCATCTGGCCACGGGCCAGCGGCTTGAACTTGCCGCTGCGCATCAGGTCGTTGGAGACCACTTCCGCGATGTCCTGTGGCAACTGCCCGTTACCTTCCCACTTGAAGGGGGCGACGGCGATGGGGCGTGCGCTATCAATACCGCCGGTGATGACGATGTCCAGGGCCGCCTGGGCACTCTGGCCCAGCAACAAACAGCCAACCAAAGCAAAAAATACTTTTCTGATCATGGCTTAAATACTCGGTTCCAATATAGATGAGAGGTTAAATTCCTTTCTCGGCGAGAGGTTGCCAACCGGAGGCAAGCAACCTCGTTTTATCACGCTTAGATACTCGGTTCTAACTTCAGGTTAAATTCCTTCAACATCTCGAATGCCGCAGGATCCTTGGGCACAGGCAGTTGATTGGCTTTCAGAACAGCCGCCTTACCGGAACGACAGACCGCCGGGTCACCCTGGCCGTTATCTACCGATATGACAAAGCCACTGCTCGCAAGACGTACGCCGATAGTACATGTTTTGCCCCGCATGGTGGGATCCAAAATCATATACCGCTCAACAGTGGCCTTGATGAGCGCCGCATATTTGTCGACTTCGCCCTGGGCTGCTGCCGATGCCGCCTGACTGCGGGCATTGGCCTCAGCCGACAGCTGCTGCTGCATCATCTCTTCCATCTCTTTTTGCAGCTTGGCCTGCTCGGCTGCTTTACGCTTGCGCTCAGCCGCGATCTTGGCCTGCTTTTCGGCCTCTGCCTTGGCTTTCTTCTCTGCGTCAGCTTTTGCCTTTTTCTCAGCCTCTTCCTTGGCCTTCTTCTCGGCCTCGGCTTTGGCTTTTTTCTCTGCTTCTGCCTTGGCTTTCTTCTCGGCTTCAGCTTTGGCCTTCTTGTCAGCTTCCGCTTTCTTGGCCTTGGCTTCTGCCGCCTTTGCCTTCTCTTCGGCCTCTTTCTTCTCTTGTTCCTTTTTCTTCTTCAGCGCCAACGCCTTGCTTTCGGCTTCCGCCGCTTTACGCTCGGCTTCGGCCTTCTTGGCCTTCTGCTCTTCCAGCTTGCGGGCTTCCTCGGCTTTTTGGGCCTTCTCTTCCGCCTGCTTCTGCTCGGCAACCTTCTTCTGCTTCTCGGCCTCGGCCTTGCGAGTCGCCTCTTCGGCCTGCTTGCGCTTGGTCTCGGCTATGCGAAGCTGCTCCTGTTTCTGAGCCAGCTCGCGCTTGGCGAGATCCGTGTCTTCCTTATCCTTCTCTTTCTCTACCTTTTGAGGCTTGGGCTGAGCTTTCTGCTGCTGGATCTGCTTGGCCTGTTCGTTGAGGAAGTTCTCATCGAGCATGACGGCATTGACGATCTGCCCCTTCGATTCGGGTCGCTTCGGTTTGCTGAAATCGAGCCCGACAAACAGGATGATGCCGATGATCAGGTGCAGCAGAAACGACGCGATGAGATAACCGGAAATACCACGCTTCACATCCATCTCCGTTAGTTCACCGGATCTGTCATCAGGCCAACCTGAGGCACACCCGCATTCTTGAGGGCCACCATCAACAGGATCACCTCTTCGTAGCGCACGGCCTTGTCACCCGCGACCACCACGGGGGCATTCTGGTTGATCGCCAGATAGCCCATGGCTTTTTCGGTGATGTATTGCTGCATCGCCTCTGGCGTGCCGCTTGGCACCGGCTCGTCATCGGCTTCACCAGCCTTGATGACATACTCGCCTTCGGTATTGACGCTGACGATGAAGGGCGGCTTGGCATCTTCCGGCAACTGCTCGGACTCAGCCTGTGGCAGATCCACCTTGACCCCTTGCGTGATCACCGGCGTGACCGCCATAAAGATGATAAGCAGCACCAGCATGACGTCGATATAGGGAACCACGTTGATCTCGGCCACCTTCTTGCGCCGGATCCGCTGATAGGTTTGCATTACTGATCACCCTGCTGCTGTGCAATTTGACGGTTCAGAATGGTAGTGAACTCGTCCATGAAGTTGGCGTAGGCGTTCTCCAGCCGCTCGACCTTGTTGGAGAAGCGGTTGTAGAAGATAACCGCCGGGATAGCGGCAAACAGACCCATGGCGGTAGCGATCAGCGCTTCCGCGATACCCGGTGCCACCATCTGCAAGGTAGCCTGCTGCACCTGACCCAGGGCGATAAAGGCGTTCATGATCCCCCATACGGTACCAAACAGACCGATATAGGGGCTGATGGAGCCGATGGTCGCCAGCACCGGCAGGTTGGATTCGAGATCGTCCACCGCGCGGGAGAGGGAGACGCGCATGGCGCGGTAGGTACCATCCATCACCGCATCCTGACCACGGGCACCGGCCTTGAGCAAGCGGGCATACTCCTTGAAGCCGGAGTAGAAGATATCTTCCATGCCTTCGATATCATCGCGGCGGGAAGAGGACTCCTGATAGAGGCGATTGAGATCGACCCCTGACCAGAAGCGATCTTCAAACTGTTCCGATGCGAGATTGGCCGCCTTGATCGCCTTTGAACGCTGGATAATCAGCGCCCACGAGACAATAGACATGCTCATCAGGGTCATCATGACCAGTTTTACCAACAGGCTGGCTTGCCAAAACAGGCCAATAAACGAAATTTCAGCGTGCACTTAACAGCACTCCCTTGATTTTTTCAGGTATAGCTACAGGTTTCATTTGCGGATGACTGACACAGGCTATCTGTACCATGGCCTGGGTGATCAGTCGTCCATCAGCCGCCAGGATCTGCTGCGAAAAGCGCAGGGATGCGCGTTTCACTTCAATCACTTGCGTTAATACATTCAATAGTTCATTAAAACGGGCCGCCGAGCGGAAATCGATCTCAGTTCGGCTCACCACGAAGGCATATCCCTCCTGCAGCCAGACGTCCTGTTCGACCCCTTTGGCACGAAGAAACTCGGTGCGAGCACGTTCCATAAACTTGAGATAATTGGCGTTGTAGACGATGCCCCCGGCGTCGGTGTCTTCGTAGTAGACACGCACCGGAAACTCAAAGACTTCCCCCATAACAATCTGTGATCCATTCGACAGTCAGATGGGGGGCTATCATAGCGCAGGGCTGAATAGGAAAGAAGCAGGGGGAGACAGGGAAATCCTGCCTCCCCCCGTTTTTTATGAAAGGAAATATGAATGTGTCAGCCAGAGGCCATACAACAAACTGGGCCAGGCGAGCCAGGGGTTGAAGAGCACACGTCCGGGCAGACTTTTCAGATGAAAGCCAAGCCCGTTAAGTACGCCACAACAGACGGCCCACATCAGCCAGGGAGCAAGCCAGAGACCATGCTCGCTGGTATTGGCCGCGATCAGATTGGGGGCCTGTAAAATAGCGACGGCCAACAAGGCCGCCGCGAGTAACATCAACCCCTGCCACGGCTGCCGCTCCAGTGGAGCGGCCAGCCTGGCGAGTCGGTCACTTGTTTTCATCGATCTGACGATCCATGTTCTCGGTGTGTTCCAGCCACAGCGCATTGATGATGCCAAATGCACAGGCCAGCAACAGCCCCAGGATCCAGGTGAAATACCACATTGTCAGCGCACCTCTTAATAGAGAGATTGTTGGTTATCTTCGATGTGCTTGTTGGTTACCCGGCCAAACATCTTGATGTAAGTCCAGATGGTGTAACCCAGCACAATCGGTACGAAGATCGCTGCAGCCACAGTCATCACCTGCAAGGTGTTGAAAGAGGCGGTAGCATCCCACATGGTCAGGCTCAGTGACGGCTCAAGGCTTGAGGGCATCACGAACGGGAACATGGAGAAACCGGCAGTGAGGATGACCCCGGCAATCGCCAGCGAGGAGCTGGTAAACGCCAGCCAGCCGATGTTCATGCGGGCAAACAGCGCAGTCAGCAGGCTCATGGCCAGACCCAGTACAGGAGCAGCCACCATCCACGGATAGAGGGTGTAGTTGTTCATCCAGGCACCAGCCTGCAGCACAACTTCCTTGTTCATCGGGTTGGATACCGCGTCAGTCGCAGCAGCCTTGACGATGACATACCCTTCCATACCGCTTACCCACCAACCCGCGGCAGCAAACAGCACCAGAGTCAGCAGTGAGCAGATCATGGCGGCAGTGCGGGAACGTGCCAGCACTTCACCGTCGGTCTTCATCATCAACCAGGTTGCGCCCTGGGTGAGCAGCATGAACAGGCTCACCAGACCAGCCAGAATGCCGAACGGGTTAAGCAGACCAAAGAAGTTGCCGTGATAGGTCAACATCATGAACTGGTTAAACTCGAACGGAACGCCTTGCAGCAGGTTGCCAAAGGCCACGCCAAAGACGATGGGCGGTACGGCGCTACCGGCGAACAAGGCCCAGTCCCAGTTGCTGCGCCATTTGGCATCAGCACGCAGGGAGCGGTACTTGAAACCGACCGGACGCAGGAACAGCGCCATCAAGGTCAGGATCATGGCGATGTAGAAGCCGGAGAAGGTCGCGGCATACACCATCGGCCAGGCGGCGAACAAGGCACCACCGGCAGTGACCAGCCAAACCTGGTTACCTTCCCAGTGCGGCCCCATGGTGTTGAGCATCACGCGGCGCTCGACATCTTTCTTGCCGACGAACGGGAGCAGTGCGCCTACCCCCATGTCGAAGCCGTCAGTGATGGCAAAACCGATCAGCAGCACGCCGACCAGAGCCCACCAGATGACACGCAGAGTTTCGTAATCAAACATGGTCGCTCTCCTTATGCCTTGATCTGTTCAAAGTGATACTTGCCAGTCTTCAGGCTGCTGGGGCCAAGACGGGCATACTTGAACATCAGGTACATCTCGATAACCAGAAGTACGGTATAGAACAGGCAGATACCGATCAGAGAGAACCAGATCTCGGCTGCAGGCAAATTGGATGCAGAGAGGGAAGTCGGCAACACCTCTGCAATGGTCCACGGTTGGCGACCATATTCAGCCACAAACCAGCCAGCTTCGATAGCGATCCACGGCAGCGGGATACCCCACAGCAGACCCTTGAGCAGCCACTTGCGCTTGCCGATCTGGTGACGGGCACTGTCATAGAAGGCCATACCAATCAACACCAGCATCAGCATGCCGACGGCAACCATGATGCGGAAGGCGAAGAACAGCGGCAGTACCTGCGGGATGGAGTCATCCACGGCGGCCTTAATCTGCTCGTCGGTAGCATCGGTCACGTTGCTGGTGTAGCGCTTGAGCAGCAGACCGTAGCCCAGATCCTGCTTCACTTCGTCGAAGCGAGCGCGGGTCTCGTCAGACTTGTCACCGGATTGCAGCTTGGTCAGCAGGTCGTAAGCGGTCATACCGTTACGAACGCGCAGTTCG
This sequence comes from Aeromonas sp. R1-2, assembly GCF_040908505.1. NCBI lineage: Bacteria > Pseudomonadati > Pseudomonadota > Gammaproteobacteria > Aeromonadales > Aeromonadaceae > Aeromonas > Aeromonas sp. R1-2. The sequence continues at coordinate 8,467 of NZ_JBFODU010000056.1, forward strand.
TGCTCGCTCTTCAGATCCTTCAGACCGGTGACCTGACCGTCCAGAGAACGGGTCGCGATAATGCCCAGCGCATAGGGGATCTTGATGGCGTAGTCGGTGCGCATCTCTTCCTGATTCGGAATACCGAACAGGGTAAAGGCAGCCGGAGCAGGTTCAGTCTCCCACTCAGCTTCGATAGCGGCCAGTTTCACCTTCTGCACTTCACCTGTCTCGTAACCGGATTCATCACCGAGGATCAGCACGGACACGATGGAAGCCATACCGAACGCAGCGGCAATGGCGAAGGAGCGACGGGCAAACGCCACATCACGATTCTTCAGCAGGTAGTAGGAGGAGATACCCAGCACAAACATGGCGCCACAGGTATAACCAGCCGCCACAGTGTGGACGAACTTGACCTGAGCAACCGGGTTGAGCACCACGTCAGCGAAGCTCATCATCTCCATCCGCATGGATTCGAAGTTGAACTCGGCACCGACCGGGTTCTGCATCCAGCCGTTGGCGACCAGGATCCAGAGGGCGGAGAGGTTGGTACCCAGCGCCATCAACCAGGTGGCAGCCAGATGCTGATGCTTGCTCAGACGATCCCAACCAAAGAAGAACATACCGACGAAGGTGGACTCCAAGAAGAAGGCCATCAGCCCTTCGATAGCCAGCGGGGCCCCGAAGATATCGCCGACATAATGGGAGTAGTAAGCCCAGTTCGTCCCGAACTGGAACTCCATGGCCAGACCTGTGGTGACCCCCAAGGCAAAGTTGATACCAAACAACTTACCCCAGAATTTGGTCATGTCCCGGTAGATGGTGTTGTTGGTCATCACATAGACGGATTCCATGATCGCCAGGAGAAAGGCCATTCCCAGCGTCAGGGGTACAAACAAAAAGTGATAAAGGGCCGTCGCAGCGAACTGGAACCGCGATAGGTCTACCACATGCTCAGCAATCATGATGTTTCCTCACCGATTATTGGCACGGCTATTTTAAGTTTTAAGCACAAAGCTTCCGTTGGAGGTTATCGAATGAGCCTTATTGGGACGTGTCACAACAAAACGCGTTCAGTAACCACTAGCATTAACAACAAGGCAATACAAGAACACAAATAAAGCTAATGTTTAACAATTCCAAAACAATCAGCCTAAATTTATTCTCGCCCATGATGACCGGGTTTTTATATCACCTTTATTTGATTGAAATCAATGTAAAAGGACCCGCCATACATGGCTTTGAAAGGCATTTTTAATCTATTTCACGATTATTGACGCGAGCCAGATCACAAAACACGATAAAGCGTAAAACATTGATTTAAATCAATTTAAGAATTTAACATCCCGCCACTCGGTTTAATTTGAAAAGCGTGAATGACGCGCCTTTTTCCATGTTATCCGAGTCAGGCAATCTGATTCGAAAACTCAATTTAAAATTGCAAAGAATGCATACTCATGCGAACCAATTTCATCAATAAAGGCATTAGATAAACTAATTTGAAGAGTGCAATTTTTCTTGTTTGCCGGGGTCGATTCGAACTCCTACAATGCGCCTCGCAGTGAGGGCATACCCTTGGATACAGGCCGGTTAATCCGGGTTCACGGTACGTATTCGACGATCAATTTGAACCTGTCTATTGGAATCGAAGATGAAAAAGTTTGTTGCTAAAACCATCCGTTACTACAAGCTTTCCTTTGTTCAGCTCTATCAACTGAACCGACTCTGAGAGCTCGCGACGGCTCACCTGTTTATTTTCCGGTCTGTGTCCAGACGCACTCACTGTCTGTGAACATCCATCCTGAATTGTCTTTGCCCACCGCATCCGCCGTGGGCTTTTTTTTGCCCGGATAATAAAAAACCGCCTTTGACGGCGGTTTCATGTTCAAACGACTGTTTTTACTTCTCATCTGGTCGCTGAAGACCGAAATGAGCGTAGGCTCGTGTGGTCGCAATCCGTCCTCTGGGTGTACGTTGCAGATACCCTTGCTGGATCAGATAAGGCTCCAACACATCTTCGATAGTATCTTTCTCTTCCCCGATCGCGGCGGCCAGATTATCGAGACCCACCGGGCCCCCCATAAACTTGTCTATCACAGCCAACAATAACTTGCGGTCCATGAAGTCAAAACCTTCGTTATCGACATCCAGCATGTCCATGGCGCGAGCAGCAATGGGGCCGTCGATCCGGCCATCGGATTTCACCTGGGCAAAGTCGCGCACCCGCCTTAACAAACGGTTAGCAATCCGCGGCGTGCCGCGAGAGCGACGGGCGACCTCAATGGCACCATCTTCCGTCATGTCTAGCCCCAGACAACGGGCACTGCGGGAGACGATATCGGTCAGGTCCTTGACGTTGTAGAACTCCAGCCGCTGGACGATACCGAAGCGATCCCGCAGCGGGCTGGTGAGTGAACCTGCCCGGGTGGTGGCGCCAATCAGGGTGAAGGGAGGCAGATCCAGCTTGATGGAGCGAGCCGCTGGTCCCTCCCCGATCATGATATCGAGCTGGTAATCCTCCATCGCCGGATAGAGCACCTCCTCCACCACCGGGCTGAGGCGATGGATTTCATCGATGAACAGCACATCGTTCGGTTCGAGGTTGGTGAGCAGCGCGGCCAGATCCCCCGCTTTCTCCAGTACCGGGCCGGAGGTGGTCTTGATATTGACCCCCATCTCGTTGGCGACGATGTTGGCGAGGGTAGTCTTGCCCAGACCCGGCGGGCCGAAGATCAGCAGGTGATCGAGCGCTTCACCCCGCTGACGGGCCGCTTCGATAAAGATCTCCATCTGCTCGCAGACGGTATCCTGACCGGTGTAATCAGCCAGCTTCTTGGGGCGGATAGCCCGGTCAATAATGTCATCCTCACGGGCGGCACTGGCCGAAATGAGGCGATCTGCTTCAATCATCAACTACCTCATACCAGGCTACGCAGGGATTCACGGATGATATCTTCCACCGACATCCCCTCTTTGGCGATCTTGCTGACAATCTGACTCGCCTGCTGCGGCTTGTAACCGAGGGCCACCAGCGCACTGGCCGCCTCCTCAGTCACATCCGGTGCCCGCAATTCGGGCTCACTGGCTGGCAGGGTGACCATGGCAGGGGAGAAGAGGTCGTGACTGACCCACCCCTTGAGGCGATCCTTCATCTCCACCACCAGACGCTCGGCGGTCTTCTTGCCGACTCCCGGCAGTTTGACCAAAGAGCTTATCTCTTCACGTTCGACACTCAGCACAAACTGGGTAGCTGTCATGCCGGAGAGAATAGCCAGCGCCAGCTTGGGGCCGACTCCGTTGGTCTTGATCAGCTCGCGGAACAGTGCCCGCTCCTGTTTGTGGTTGAAACCATAGAGCAACTGGGCATCTTCCCGCACCACGAAGTGAGTATGGATGGTCGCTTCCTTGCCGATCTCCGGCAAATCATAGAAGCAGCTCATCGGCATCTGCACCTCATAGCCAACCCCGCCCACTTCCAGCAGGACCTCGGGGGGCTGCTTTTCAATGACAATGCCTCTCAAGCGACCAATCACGGCTCTCTCCTCACCAATACAACTATTCGTAAATTGGCTCATAGCATAAAGAATAACTGGATAAGTATCCAGCATAGGGCAGCAACACCCTTGTGGTCAGAGAGGCTTTTTATCCAATTTTCCACCATGCTTGATCGGGTGCAGCCAGTGCACGGGATGTTTCAGCGCCGCACCGGCCCCCGAGCGGGGGATAAACCACTACACTAAACCCGTTCGGAACCGAAACTGGTGCCAATGTCGATACCAAGGAAGGCCATCACATGAAAATTGTTACCACCTCCAATCTGGGTCTTGCCATATTGCTCGGCTGTACGCTGGGCATGGGGGTCGTTGGCTGGTATGGCAGCCAGCGGCTAGCCAATCTGCTCTCCTATGTCCTGGGCGCCGCCTGGCAGACCGCCGACGGTGCCATGGAGGGCTCCATAGAGCTGGGCAACCAACAGCTACAGATTCAGAAGATGCAAAACGGAACCCCGCTCAATCGCGCCGAACTCGATGCAGCCAAGGCGGCGACCGATGACGCGCTGGCCCGGGTCAGCCAGGGGCAGCTCATTGATGGTGCGGCCCTTGCCACCATGGAACAGCACAAGCAGGACTATCAACAGCAACAAGAGAAGCTGCTGGCGCTCTATCACGCCTATACCGAGGTGGATAAGGCCCTGCATCACAACGCCGATCTGATGGCCCGCCTCTCAACCCAGCTGGAGGTGATTGGCGATGGCGCGGTCGAGGCGCTGACCCAATCCCCCGACCAGACCATTAGCTGGAACAGCGGCCTCTCCACCCGCTGGGAAGCGGCCGATGGGGGGATGGAGTCCAACATAGGCTTTTTGCGCCAGCTCTATGCGCTGGAGAAGATGCGCAGACAAGGAGTCACAGAGGCGATCAAGGCCGAGCTGAAAGAGGCGACCGATTTCTACCACGAAGCGGTCGACAGCATGCTCGGCACCGGGCTGTTCGATATCGAGGGAACCGGGGAATTTGCCGGCAAGACACTGTCGGCAGAGTATCGCGCCCTGTTGGCCCGGCATCAGCAACTGATGGGACAGTGGGTCGATGCGCTCGGCAGCTATCAGGCCCAGCAGTCCGTCTATGAGGTCAGTGCCGATGAGCTGCGACAACAGCTGGTTGCCATCGAGGAGAGCGGCGATGCCACCGTCGAGGATCAGGTGGCCCAGCTCAACGGCATCATCAGCCAGACCCGAACCCTGCTGCTGGGTGGCCTGCTGCTGAGCCTGATCATGGTCACCCTCTGCGGCTTCTGGCTGACCCGCAAACTGGTAACCCCGCTGCTGCAAGTGGACAAACGAATGCAGGATATCGCCGCCGGCGAGGGAGATCTCAACGCCCGCATCAACCTGCAACGGGATGACGAGATAGGCTCGCTGGCAAACAGCGTGGATCGTTTCATCGAGAAACTGCAGAAGATGATCAGCTCCACCATGGACAACAACCAACACATCAGCGAGCACGTTCACACCTCGGTCAATCGGGTGGAGGCAATCAGCCAAAGCAGCCGCCAGACCGCCGAACATGCGCTGGCCCTGCACCACGACAGTGAACAGATGGTGCAAGTCGCCACCGGTATCTCGGACAACTGCAGCATGGCGGCCCACAATGCCAATGAGGTGCGCCAGCTGACCACCGAGAGCAGCCAGTATGTCGCCTCCGCCAGCGCGGGCATGCAACGGGTGGTACAAGAGGTGAGCGAGTGTGCCATCGCCATCAACTCCCTCAAGGAGCAGGCAGGTCAGATTGGCCAGATTATTTCCACCATCAGCGGTATCTCGGAGCAGACCAACCTGCTGGCCCTCAATGCGGCCATCGAAGCGGCCCGCGCGGGGGAGATGGGGCGTGGCTTTGCGGTGGTCGCGGACGAGGTACGCACCCTGGCCAATCGCACCGCGACATCAAGCGCCGAGATCAGCCAGGTGATCAGCAGCATCCAGCAGCAGACCGAGACCGCCTACCTGATGATGCAGCGCAACCTCAAGACGGTAGAGTCCGGCATGCAGGACTCCGAGAACACCAAGCAGATCCTGTTCAAGGTGGAAGGCGCCATCGACCAACTGGCCGACATGGTACAGCAGGTGGCGGTGGCTACCGGGCAACTGTCACACACCCTGAGCCACTCCTCTGACAAGGTCTCCGGCATCAGTCTGCAAGCCAGAACCGGCGAACAGGAGGCACAGGAGTGCCTGCAACTCGCCTCCTCGCTCCATCAGGCCAGCCTACTGCAGCAGCGCCTGCTCTCCCAGTTCAGAGTCTGATCCCCTCCAATAGCAAAGATGCCACTCATATGAGTGGCATCTTTTTGTTACCGGTCGCTCATTCCTGCCGCCTTAACTTCCTCAACGTCCTATGGCCAGTTGAACAGCCAGGCTCAGCATGATGATGCCAACCAGCAGATCGATCCCCTGCTGCACCCGGCTGCGGGCCAGCCAGGGCGCTAGTGCCGCAGCACCCAGCGCCAGCGAGTAGAACCACACCAACGAGGCCAGCATGGCCCCCGCAGCAAAGGCCGGACGCAGGGACTCGCTCACCTGACTGCCAAGGGAGCCGAGCAGCATCAATGTATCGAGATAGACGTGAGGATTGAGCAGCGTAACTCCCAGCGTCATCGCCAGCACGCTTTTGGCCCCCATCTGCTGAGCTGAATCGGCAAGCCCCTCCCCCTTGCCACGCCAGGCACTGAGCAGGGAACGGCCACCAAACCAGCCGAGAAACAGCACGCCTCCCCAGGTGAGCAGCGCCATGCCGAGGGGGCTGGCGGCCAGCAGATTGGCTCCGCCAAATACGCCGATAGCAATCAGGGTGAGATCGCAGAAACTGCAGAGCGTGGCCGTCAGCAGATGGTGATTGCGATGGATGCCCCGACTCAGCACAAAGGCATTCTGGGCGCCGATGGGGATGATCATGGCCAGACCGATGGTGAAGCCCTGTAGTGTTGTTGCGAGCATTATGGAGAGCACCGTTCGAAATGATGAATGAGCGGCACTATAGCGATGGAGGTTCCTTCTTAGAAATTCATTGATTTACTGATTGATTCATTCTGCTAATCACCCGGAGTCACCAAAAGCCCCATCCGAAACCAACAGTCAATAGCAGGATCTGACAATTGAGTCCCCCTGCTTCTGCCCCGAGAATCAACAGGTTCTATTGCATCAGTTTAGGGAAGTTGGTGACAACAACCTGTTCAAGATTCGGCAGCAAAATGCCACTGCTAATCCCCTTGGCAATGGCTTGATAGCGATTCATTGATCCGGTTTTGCGAGTGACCTGATTGAGGTGGTAATTCACCGTACGCTCGGTGATCCCCAAAATGCAGGCGATCTCCCCCGATGTTTTCCCCTCACTGGCCCAGAACAGGCATTCGGTCTCACGATCCGTCAGCGCGGCTTGTTGATCCGAATCCCTCAGGCGCACAACCCTGATCGCAGCCTCGAAGATGTAATTGGCCATCCAGGAGAGGATTGGCGAGGACTCCAGCAACAGATCGCTAGAAGCCCGCTCGGACGTGATAAAGGAGAGGATTCCGTTCTCCCCGGCTGCGCCGTGCAGAGGGAAGGAGATGCCATTGCGCAATCCGAACTCGGCGGCCAGTCCCATCACGTCCATGCTTCCCTCTTGCAGAAAGCGAGCCCGCTCATCGAGGCGGTTCCAGTAGATGGGCAGCGTCTGCTTGCGTGCCAACTGAATCACAGGGTCGCACGCCAGCATGTTGTTATCGGTATAGGTCTGTACCCAGGAGATAGGGCACTGATTAAACAGTACCACTTTGGGTCTTTGCATCGACATCGGAATGATCAGGGTAAAGCCGTAATAGTCATAACCCATATCGACCGTAAAGCGACCGATCAATCCGGCAAGACGGTCACCATCCGTCACCGAAGTGAAATGTTCCAGATACTCAAACAGTTGCTCTTGTTTCATATGCTAGCCCCCCTGGCCAAGCTTCTGATTATAACGGCGAACAGGCAGAGAGAGAGTTCATAATGTTGGTTTTCAAAGGAAAATTGAGAGATCACCCACGAAACGCCGTAGAGAACGAACTCTATCAATTTCGAAATCGCGTCTTTTCCGACCGGCTAGGCTGGGACGTCGAGTCTTACCACGGTTTGGAACGCGACCGCTTTGACACGCCAGACACCCATTGGGTACTGGTCGAAGATGAACAAGGAGTCTGCGCCTGTATCCGTCTGCTCAGTTGCGCCAGCGCCTATATGTTGCCCAGCATTTTTCCCACCGCCCTTGCCGGTGAAAACGCGCCCCGCACTCCCGAGATCTGGGAACTCACTCGTCTGGCTATCGATGCGACCCGCGCTCCGTGCATGACCAATGGTGTCAGCGAGCTGACCTGCGTACTCCTTCGGGAAGCCTATGCGTTTGCTACAGCCAACGGCATCAAAGAGTTTGTTGGTGTAGCCAGCCTGCCCGCAGAACGCATTTTCCGCCGTCTCGGAATCCCTATGGCTCGTCTGGGCCACCGCCAAGCGGTAGATCTCGGTGCAGTGAAAGGTGTCGGCCTGCGCTTTTATCTGGATGAGCGATTTGCCCTGGCGGTCTCGCAGCCACTTATCGGACACTATCAAACTGCCACTTATCGCTCCCATGAGTTAGCGGCCCAGATATAAAAAATCCCGGGAAAACAGGCCCGGGATAAACGTATCGCTGTATCGCTATGACCCCGCAGGGCTGCCCCCTGCGGTCTCTAGCAGTATGCCTTCCTTACAAGACAGACCACCACTGTCAGATATCACAGCGCAACGCCCCTTCCACCGCCCATTGTTGTCCCCTGCCGAGTGACGTAGAGTCAGCCCTTGGGCAACGGAAGGGAGAGAAGATGAAAGAGCTGGATTACAAACTGCTGCGGGCGCTGGATGCGGTACTGCAGGAGCAGAACTTCGATCGGGCGGCCAAGTCGCTCCATATCACCCAGTCGGCCATCTCCCAGCGGATCAAGCAGTTGGAGCAACAGTTTGCCGAGCCGCTGCTCATTCGCAGCCAGCCGCTGCAGGCCACGCCACTCGGCCAGAAACTGCTGGCCCACTATCGGCAGGTACATCAGCTTGAGCTCGAACTGGCGGGGGAGCTGACCCCCGACCAGCCGCAAGGGCCAATCCGGATCAGCATCGCAGTGAACGCCGACAGCCTGGCCACCTGGTTTTTGCCCGCCATTGCCCCCTTGTTGAAACAGCACCCCATCGAACTCAACCTGCTGGTCGATGACGAGAGCCGCACCCTCGACAAGGTCCGCGAGGGTCAGGCCTTTGGTGCGGTCAGCCTGCATCCCCAACCGCTGGCGGGTTGCTGCGTCGATGAGCTCGGTGAGATGAACTATCTGCTTACCGCCAGCCCCGCCTTCGTTGCCCGCCACTTCCCTCGCGGCCTGACCCGTGAGGCGCTGGCCAAGGCACCGGCGGTGGCGTTCGATCAGCGCGATGACATGCATGTGAGCTTTATGAGAGAACACTTCGGGCTGGAGCCAGGCGGTTACCCCTGCCATACGGTCCACTCGTCAGAGGCCTTCGTCGCCATGGCCGAGCAGGGGTTGGCCTACTGCCTCATTCCCGAATTGCAAATAAGAGGCCAGCTCGCAGGCAGGTCACTGCTCAACCTCAGTCCCGACCACGTTCTGACGGAACGCCTCTACTGGCACCGCTGGGTACTGGAAAAAGGGGTTCACAAGCAGCTATCCCAACGCCTTATCGACCATGCCAGATCGCAGTTGAAACCACGCTGAGCAGGCCATTCACCTTGGCTTTGCAGGGCTAAAAACGTATAGTGCTGGGCGATCCTTCATCAGGTCTCCACCCAGGTTTTCACTTCAGGTTCCTCACTTATGTTCCAAGACAATCCGCTGCTGGCCCAGCTCAAGCAACAAATCCGCGAAAACATCCCGAAGAAAGAGGGTGTGATCCGCGCCTCTGACCGGGGCTTCGGCTTTCTGGAAGTCGATGAGAAGACCAGCTATTTCGTGCCGCCTCCCTACATGAAGAAGGTGATGCACGGTGACCGGGTGACCGCCCTGATCCGTACCGAAAAAGAGAAGGAAGTGGCAGAGCCGGATACCCTGCTGGAGCAGTCCGTCACCCGCTTCGTGGCCCGGGTCAAGATGTTCCGTGACCGCCTCAACGTGGTTGCCGACCATCCGCTGATCAAGGATGCCATCAAGGCCCGCGTCAAGAAGGGTCTGGATGAGAAAGAGTTCAAGGAAGGTGACTGGGTGGTGGCGACCCTCAAGCGCCATGCGCTGGTCGACGGCAACTTCTCTGCCGAGATTATCCAGAAGATCGCCGCCCAGGAAGATCACAATGTGCCCTGGTGGGTAGTGCTGGCCCGCCACAATCTGGCCCAGGTCGAGCCGGCTGATTTGCCGGAGTGGAAGGTCATCGAAGAGGAAGAGCTGCCCCGTCGTGACCTGACCAAGGTGCCCTTCTTCACCATCGACGGTGCCAAGACCAAGGATATGGACGATGCGCTGGCCATCACCAAGCTGGACAACGGCTGGGAGCTGCTGGTCGCCATCGCTGACCCGACCGCCTATGTGGCCGAAGGGAGCGAGCTGGACAAAGAGGCGGCCCAGCGCGCCTTTACCGTCTACATGCCGGGCCGCAACGTGCCGATGATCCCGCGCACCCTCTCCGACGAGCTCTGCTCCCTGAAAGAGGGTGAGGAGCGCAACACTCTGTGCGCTCGTCTGCTCATCGCCGAAGACGGTCTGCTACTGGAGGAGACCGAGTTCTTCGCCGCCCGCATCTGCTCCCACGCCCGCCTCAACTATGACGACGTCTCCGACTGGGCCGAGCATGGCAAAGAGCTGTCCATAGACGCAGGCGTACTGGCCCAGCTGCCGCTGATGAAGGCAATGACCGAGGCGCGCATCGCGTGGCGCACCGAGCATGCGCTGGTATTCCCGGATCGTCCCGACTACGACTTCGAGCTGGGCGAGAATGGCGAAGTGCTGGCTATCCACGTCGAGCCGCGCCGCATCGCCAACCGCATGGTGGAAGAGTCGATGATCGCTGCCAACATCTGCGCTGGTCGCGTGCTGGGCAAGAGCGTCGGTTACGGCATCTTCAACGTTCACACCGGCTTTGACGAAGATTCCCTCGACGGCGCCATCGACCTGCTGAAGAGTGCCGAAGCCCCGTTCGAGCGCGACGAGATCGCCAGCCTCTCTGGCTTCTGCGCCCTGCGCCGCTGGATCGACAACCTCGACACCCGCTGGCTGGACGGCAAGATCCGCCGTTTCCAGAGCTATGCGCTGATGTCCTCCGAGCCGGGCGCCCACTACGGCCTGGGTCTGGATGCCTACGCTACCTGGACCTCCCCGATCCGTAAATACGGCGATATGGTCAACCATCGTCTGCTCAAAGCGGTTATCGCCGGCAAGACCCCGGGTGAGCGCCCGAGTCAGGAGCTCACCGAGCATCTGACCGCCTGCCGCCGCCTGCACCGCATGGTGGAGCGCGACATCGGCGACTGGCTCTATGTCCGTTACCTGAAAGCCGCGGCTGGCACCGATCAGGTGTTCAACGCCGAGATCATCGACGTGATGCGTGCCGGTCTCAAGCTGCGTCTGCAGGAGAACGGCGCCGTGGTCTTCCTGCCTGCCCGTCATATTCTCGACAACAAGGATCGACTGGAGTGCAACTGGGACAACGGTCGCGTCTATCTGGACAAGACCGAAGTGGTCTACGAGCTCGGCCAGATCATCGAGGTCAAACTGACCGAAGCGGTGGAAGAGACCCGCTCTCTCATCGCCAAACCGGCGGTAGATCTGGTACCGGGTCCGGCACCGGAAGCCCCGGCGACCGAGAGTGCGCCAGCCGATAGCAGTGAAACGCCTGCTGAGGCTGCCCCCAAGGCAGAATAAGCCACGCAGAATCATCTGATCTGCCCGAGAGCCCGCCATCGTGCGGGCTCTTTTTTGCCCAACACCCCGCCCTACAAGCTGCCATAAATACCGTTATGGCACACAGTTCTAGCCACGATTGGCAGATAACGCAGTGAATGTCTCCACCAGCAGGGCTGAAAGCAACCATTATGTGCGCCACCTCTCCTTTCTGACATATTAATCAAGGAGAAATATGTCTATACTCGCTTGGGTACAATCCAAGGGATATTGGTATGCAGGAATGGGACCCGGAACACTTCACCAACTTCGCTCAGTTATGCGAAGTGAGCCTCGCCACCATCCGTGAAAAGACCGATGCCGAACGCCTCTACCTCTGGCTGAAAGCCCCCGAACCGCAACTCTACAGCTTTCAGCTCGATCACGGGCTGACCACGCTTGATCTCGCCCATCTCGGTCAACTGACCCTGCCCCACCACCTGATCGACAAGGCGATGGAGAAGGGACAACTGGTGATCGAGCAGCTCCCACCACCGCCGGATCCCGGTGAAAATGTGGAGCCCGCCCAGCCGCAGTTACGCGCCTGTTTCCCTCTCAAGCGTCACATGAAACTGGAAGGGGTCATCTATCTGGAGACCCGCCGCCGCATCGACCGCCTCTCCTCCCACCAGCGTCAGGGTATCCAGCTCCTTATCCACTATCTGACAGCCGAGCTCAGCAATCACCTGCTCTCCAGCCAGGTCAATCAGGAGCGGGACCAGCGGCTCCATACCCAGACCGATCTGGTACAGAGTCAGGCACTGCAGGGCTCCTTCCTCACCATGTTGCAGGCGCTGCACATGGTCAGCGTCACCCTCTCCCGCAGTCGCAGCGAGAACGATCTGCTGCGGGATGCCGTGCTGCTGGCCCGCAAGGAGCTGCAGTTCGATCGGGTTGCCATCTTCCTGATCGAACCCGATGGCAAGACCATGCGCGGCACCTGGGGCACCAGCGAGGAGGGCGAGCTGATGGATGAACACAACTTCATCAGCCCCATTCCGGATCACCCCACGGTGCAAGAGGCGCTCAGGCGCAAGGATTACGTGCTGGTGATGGAAGATACACCCCTCTACTACGAGAAGCAGCAGGTGGGCCGTGGCTGGAACGCCATGATATCGCTGTGGGATGGCACCACCCCCATCGGCTGGATCGCCGCCGACAACCTGCTCTGGCACCGTCCGCTCAAGGCCTATCAGAGCGAGATCTTCAAACAGTACGCCGCCATTCTGTCACAACTGCTGATCCGCCAGCGTACTCAGGAGCAGTTGGAAACCCTCAACCGCCAGCTGGAGGCCCGGGTCGCCGAACGCACCATGCAGCTGGCCGAGACCAACCGTGCGCTGGAGGAGGCCAATCACCGCCTCTCCCTGCTGTCGCTGGAAGATCCCCTCACCGGCATCGCCAACCGGCGCCAGTGGGACATCACCATGCAGCGGGAGTGGGAGTGGGCACGGCGCACCCAGAACCTGCTGGCGGTATTGATGATCGACGTCGACGAGTTCAAGGCCTACAACGACCACTTCGGCCATGCCAAGGGGGATCTCTGCCTGCAACAGGTGGCCCATGTGCTGCGGGATGCAGAGCGGCGCTGCACCAATCTGGTCGCCCGTTACGGCGGGGAGGAGTTCGTCATTCTGCTCTGCGCCCCCCAACCCGGTGAGGCCGAACAGCTGGCCGGGCGGATCCACGATGGTCTTGCCCGCTTAAAAATGCCCCATCCCGCCTCGCGGGTTGCTGATTTCATTACGGTTAGCATAGGCTTTAGCTATCTGGTTCCCTCCCTGGACGGAGCATGGCAGACCCTGACTGAACAGGCTGACCAGGCGCTCTACCACGCCAAGTCACAAGGGAGGGCCCGCACTCTGGCCTATCGGTGATCCCATGCTGTTGCGTCGCTACCCTATCTTCAATCGTCGCCTGGCTCTGGTGGCCTACGGCATCGACTATCAGCTCAGCTCACCGGCCGAATGGCCTTCACTGGCGCAACATTGCCGCCTGCTGGCACAGGGGCGTCAATATCTGGTGCCCTTCACCCACGAACAGCTCGATGAACAGCGTCCCATGCTGCTGGATCAGGACGCGATCCCGCTGGTTGAAGCCTCCAGCGAACGCCAGCCCAACTCGTTCCCGGTGCTGGAGCAGTGGCGCGACAGTCGGCGCAGACTGGCGGTACATGGCGCCAACCGGGATCCACGCTGGCTCGGCGCCAGCCGCCTGCTGGTGTACTGGATGGGGGAAGAGGGGATCTGCCAGCCCACCGAACACAAGCGGATGGCGCTGAACATCGAAACCTGGGCGGATTTTCTCCCGCTGCGGGAGGCGGGGGTCGACTTCTTTGCCGGCGGCTTTCTCGCCCGTCCGGAGCTGGTCAATCAGCGGGCGAACCAGCCCGATATGGCGCTGGTACAGCAGATCCTCCAGCTCATCTGCCACGAAGAGTTCTCCTTCGCCCAGGTAGCCCGCCTGCTGGAGCAGGATGCCTGGCTGCCCGGCCTGCTGCTCACCTACGTCAACGCCCCCGGCTTCGATCATGCCGCCCCCATCACCTCGGTGCCCCGCGCCCTCTCCTATCTGGGGGAGCAGGAGATCCGCAAGTTCGTGCTGATCAACGGTCTGGCCCGGGTGAGCCAGCACATGCCGGAGGCCTGCACCCGCATGGCCATCGCCCGCGGCCGCTTCTGCGAGTTGATTGCCCTCACCGCCCTCGGTAAAGCGGAGGCCAGCTGGGCCTTTCTGGTAGGGCTGGTGCTTGATGGATCCCTGCTGTCGGAGCCGCTGATGGCCCACCTGCCCAAGAGCGTGCAGCGCGCCATCGAACTGCACGAAGGGCCACTCTTTCATCTGTTTCAGCTGGTCAGCACCTATGAACAGGGCAACTGGGCCCTGCTGGAACAGCTTGCCCCCAAATATCAACTCGATCCGGCCCAGCTCACCCCCGTCTATTTTCAGTCACAAATGTGGGGGCAAGCGTTTCTCACCAGCTAGGTGATGGCGAGGCGGGGAGCCACTGGCTAGAATGGGCTCCCTTTTTTCAGAGACTGACCCGCACCATGACGCTTTCCGGATTCCAAGGCCTGGTCTTTGACCTTGATGGCACCCTGGTCGACTCCATGCCGCTGCACCTCGCCGCTTGGGAACATACCGCCCGCGAGTTTGGCTTTCACTTCGATGCCGACTGGTTCTATGAGCTGGGTGGCATGCCGAGCCGCAAGATAGCCCTGCTGGTCGCACAGGAGCAGCAGATCCCCCTCGATCCCCTCGAAGTCACCCGCTGCAAGACCGCCCACTATGTGGCCAACCTGCACAAGGCGACCGTCTTTCCGGCCATGCAGGCACTGGTCGAGCGCTATCATGGCGTCATCCCGATGGGGATCGGCACCGGCTCGCCCCGCGTCAACGCCGAAGCGGTGCTACGCAACACCGGGCTGGATCGCTACTTCTCTGTGGTGGTCACCGCAGACGATGTGGAGCTGCACAAGCCCAATCCGGACACCTTCCTGCTGGTCGCCAGCAAGCTGGGGGTCGAGCCATCAGGCTGTCTGGTGTTTGAAGATACCGGTATCGGGGTACAGGCCGGAGAGGCGGCGGGTATGCAGACCTGCATGGTCAAAGAGGGCAAACCGGTCGGCATAACGGCGTAGTGCGGAAAAAAATATCGCCCTGCAAGGGGCGATAACCGGAACCGGCTCTCATACGGGACATGAATGAAAATGAGAGCAGGTTCCGTCAGCCGCTGACGCTGGGCGCATCAACGGGGCGTGCGGGGCAGACGATTACTCGTTGTTGCCGCCGCCCTGATTGTCGTCATAACGACCCGGCGCACCGTGGGGGCGCGGCGCCATGGAGACACGCGGCTTGCGAGCACGCTGGATGTTCACCTGCGGACGGCCGGTGTGCATGGCGATGGTGGAGATCTTGGCCTTGTAGACCAGCTGCTGGTTACCATGAGCATCGGTCAGCAGCACGCTGTACTGGTCGAACCCGCTGATGGTGCCTTCCAGCTTGATGCCGCTCACCAGAAAAATAGCGACCTGACTGCGGTTCTTGCGCAACCAGTTGAGGGCAGAATCTTGCCCGTTCCCGAGGGAGAAGGCTTGCTCAATCGTGGAGTAGCTGGGGGATTCAGTTGTCATAAATTATTGTCCCGCGGAAAAAAAGTGGCGTTTGATTGTGCTAAATGGGCACTGGCTTGTCAAAGTCATTCTCACTCCCGCCAGCAATAGCGGCCTCCGGGGTCTGGTCGCTGACCAGCACAACTGCGATAATCGCCAGCTCTGGCTCTACCACGGGCCTTATCTGGGGTTTTATCTTGCATCCGGTTTCACACCAACACCACACCACCTATGTCCATGATGCCACTGCCTGCGAAGAGTGTGACCTGCTGATACCGGCCACACCGCTCGAGGTGGGGCAGGCCAGCTGCTGCCCCCGTTGCGGACACACCCTGAGTCGCTACCTGCCACAGCAGGAGTTGCGGCCGATCTCCTACGGGTTCGCGGCACTCATCATGTTCGTGCTCGCCAATGCCTTTACCTTTATGTCCTTCTCGGCCAAAGGGGTGGGCCAGGAGATGACCTTTTTGCAGAGCATCACCACCCTGGTGGATGAGGGCTATCTGTTTCTCGGCGCAGTACTGAGCCTGACCCTGATCGGCCTGCCGCTGGTTTATATGGGCTCCATCATGCTGGTGCTGTGGCGGGTCGATAAAGATCTGCACAGCAATGCCCTGCGCTCCCTTGGCCGTCTGCTCTGCCGGATCAAACCCTGGCTGATGGTGGATGTCTTTCTGGTGGGGGTGCTCATCTCGCTGGTCAAGCTGATGGGGATGGCCGACATCAAGATGGGGCTGTCATTCTGGGCTTTCGTCGGCTACACCGTGCTGCTCATCAAGATGATCTCCTCGCTGGATCAGATGTGGCTGTGGCAGCGGCTGTTCGGCCCGACCGAGGCGCGGGAGATCGACCCGGAAGCGGGCGCGCTGGAGTCCGGCCTGGTGGGCTGCCATATCTGTGGCGCCCTGAGCGAGGTGGGCAGCCACAGCTGCTCCCGCTGCGGCGGCAAGCTGCATGCGCGCAAGCCGGGCGGCCTGAACCGCACCTGGGCGCTGCTGTTTACCTCCGCCATTCTCTACATTCCGGCCAACGTCTATCCCATCATGGATACGGTGTTTCTCGGTGATGACAGCCCCTCCACCATCCTAGGCGGTGTGGTGCTGCTCTGGGCCATGGGCTCCTACCCCATAGCGGCGGTGATCTTTTTCGCCAGCGTGGTGGTGCCGCTGGTGAAAATACTGGCGCTATTCTGGCTTTGCTATATGGTGCAGCGCGGCAATGTCACCTCCCCCCTCGGCAAGCTCAAACTCTATCGCATGACCGAATTTGTCGGACGCTGGTCGATGATCGACGTCTTCGTGGTGGCCATTCTGGCGGGCCTGATCCGGCTCGACAATCTGATGACCATCTACCCCGGCCCTGCGGCCGTCGCATTTGCAGGTGTGGTGCTGATCACCATGGTCGCCGCCATGAGTTTCGACTCCCGCCTGATCTGGGATTTACAACAAGGAGAACGCGAACGTGAGTGAGCGTAAAAAAAGGTGGAAACCGGGCTCTGACTTTCTGAGCTCTGCCGCCGCAATCTGGATGGTGCCCCTGCTGGCGCTGTTCATAGGTCTCTGGATGCTGTTCCAGCACTGGTACTCCCAGGGCCCCAGTTTCACCCTGACAGTCGCCACTGCCGAGGGCATAGTCGCTGGCAAGACGGTGATCCGCTCCCGCGAAGTGGACGTCGGCCGCATCGAAGCCGTCGAGCTGAGCGATGACTATAGCCATGCGGTGCTGAGAGGACGGCTGACCAATGCCGCCTCCGGCATGCTGCGCGGTGACAGCCAGTTCTGGGTGGTCAAACCCAGAGTGGGCCGTGAAGGGGTGTCGGGTCTGAGCACCCTGCTCTCAGGCGCCTATATCGAGCTCGCCCCCGGCAAGAAAGGTCGGGCGCGGGACGAGTACGCCATGCTCGACAAACCGCCGCTCGCCTCCCTCGATGCCAAGGGGCTGCGTCTCACCCTCAGCAGTCGCGACACCCGCGCGCTCGGGGAAGGCTCCCCCATCAACTATCAGGGCTTCACCATAGGTCAGGTGGAAGAGGCGAAGTTCCTGCCGGAAAAGAGCGAGATGCAGTATCAAATCTTCATCCACGCCCCCTATGACATTCTGGTGAGCAGCAACTCCCGCTTCTGGATGACCCCGGGCTTCGAGGTCTCCATGAGCAGCGAGGGGATGAAGGTGAAGATGGATTCGCTGGAGAGCCTGATCGATGGCGGCATCACCATGGGTCTGCCACCCGGCTGGGCGCCTGGCGAGCCGGTCAAACAGATGGAAGGGTTCACCCTGTTCCAGGATGAGGCGAGCGTGCTGGCCGGTAGTCTGGATCAGTTCATCGACTACGTCTTCCTGTTCGATGACAACGTGGGTGGACTGCACCCGGGCGCGGCGGTGCAGTATCGCGGCATTCGGGTCGGTACCGTCATCTCCGCCCCCTACCTCATCGAGGACAAGGGCGTGCAGATCTTCAAGAGCCGCCAGATCCCGGTGCTGGCTCGCATCGAGGTACAGCGCCTCTCCCACCGCTATGCCAAGGCGGAGAAGGATCAGTGGCGTGCCCTGTTCGGCAAGCAGTTCAAGGAGGGGTTGCGTGCCAGCCTCAAGACCTCTAGCCTGCTGACTGGCGGCAAGATCATCGACCTCAACTTCTATCCGGACGCGCCACGTTTCGAACAGGCCAAGCTGGCCGGTTATCAGGTCTTCCCCACCGTGCAGGGCGGGCTGGATCAGATCGAGCGCAAGGTGAACCTCATCCTCGACAAGTTTGTCGACATGGACATGGCGACCACCCTGACCAAGGTCAACGGGTCACTGACCACCCTGGATGGCACCCTGAAGAACATCAGTGCAGTCAGCGCCAACCTGAACAAGCTCACAGCCAAGGATTCTACCCAGCAGCTGCCCGCCTCGCTCAACGAGAGCCTCAAGCAGTTGCAGGAGACCCTGCAGGCCTATGACGCCCAATCGCAGACAAATCAGGATCTGCGTCAGTCGGTGCAGACCCTCAATCAGTTGATGCGCGAACTGCAGCCGCTGGTGCACTCCCTCAACGAGCAGCCCAGCTCGCTGATCTTCGATCGCGCGCATCCATCGGACCCTGAGCCCAAGCGAGGCAAACAATGAAAAAAGAGATCCTGACGCTGGCCCTGTTGGGCCTGCTGGCGGGTTGCAGCAGCCAGCCAAGCCTGCACTACTACTCGCTCGATGCCGACAACCAGCAACCCGTAACGGCCCCGGCCCAACCGCAGCACCAGCTGGTGCTGCGCCCGGTGGCGCTGGCCAGCCAGCTCGACCGGATCAGCCTGGTCTATCAACTGGAAGGGCAAGAGCTCCACTTCACCGAGTACCATCGCTGGGCCGGTGCGCTGGACGATCAGCTCAACCAGCTCACCCTCAATGGCCTCTCCACCCGCCTGCCGGGCTGGGTGGTACGGCAGGATGGCGCCCGCAAGGGGCCGGTGCTGACCATTCTGGTGGAGCGCTTTCAGGGCCGTCATGACGGCAGCGCCGTGCTGAGCGGCCGCTGGCGCCTGCTGGCGGAAGATGGCACCGTGCTGCGCGATGCCCCCTTCCGTCAGGAGCGGGTACTGCCGGCCGATGGCTACAACGCACTGGTGAACGAGCTGGGTCAGGGCTGGCAACAGCTGCTCGACCAGATCGCCGCCGAGGTGCGCAAGCAGGGTTGAGCACATCAACCTGCGAGTATCAGATAGAAAAAACGACGCCAGCTGGCGTCGTTTTTATGTGCAAGAGTCGGGGGCGACTTATGCCTTGGCGGGCAGGCTCAGACGAGCTACCGCTTCCACATGCATGGAGTGCGGGAACATATCGACCGGTTGCACCTCGTCCAGCACGAAGCCTTGCTTGACCAGCCAGGCAAGGTCGCGGGCCAGGGTCTGCGGATTGCAGGAGACATAGACCAGACGGCGGGGCGCCATGGCGACCAGGGTCTGCAATACAGCCTTGTCACAGCCTTTGCGGGGCGGATCCATCACCACCACGTCAGCGGTCACACCTTGGGCGTGCAGCTCGGGCATCAGCTGCTCGGCCTTGCCGACGTGGAATTCGGTGTGCTCGATGCCGTTGAGGGAGGCGTTGCGGCGGGCATCCCTGATGGCGCTCTCCACCGACTCGATCCCGACGACCTTGGCGGCCTTGCCAGCCAGGAACAGGGAGATGGTACCGATACCGCAATAGATGTCGAACACCGTCTCGTTGCCGGTCAGCTCGGCATACTCGAGGGCGCTGGAGTAGAGCACATCGGTCTGGGTCGGGTTGTTCTGGAAGAAGGAGAGCGGCGAGATCTCGAACTCGAGTTCGTGGATCTTGTCGCGGATCACCCCTTCGCCCAACAGCACCCGGTTGGTGGCGCCCAGAATGCGGTTGGTGCGCTCATCGTTGATGTTCTGCACCAGGGTAGTGACCGACAGATCGCTCAGGGCTGCCAACAGTTCGGCTTCGAACGGCAGCACCTCACCCAAAGTGACCAGCACCACCATCAGCTCGCCGCTCTTGAAGCCCTTGCGGGTCATCAGGTTGCGCACGCAGCCGCTGTGGTTTACTTCGTCATAGGCGGCGATGTCGTGCGCGCGCATCCAGTTGCGCACCCGTGCGTTGAGCTCGACGTGCAGCGGATCCTGCACCGCACAGTCATCGGCGGTGATGAGATCGTGGGAGTGCTTGCGATAAAAACCGATCTCGGCACCGGCATCGCAGCCACGCACCGCATATTGCGCCTTGTTGCGATAGGCAAACGGGCTCTCCATGCCAAGGATATCCTTGACCGGGGTGTCACCCAGCCCGGCCTGCTCCAGTGCGCTCTGCACCAGTGCCTGCTTGAGCTTGAGCTGGGCCGGATAGGCCAGCGGACGTACCTGACAGCCACCACACTCGGTGTTGGGGCAGAAATCGGCAACCCGATCGGCAGAGGGCTGGAGCAGCTCGGCAACCTTGCCGTGCAGATAGTTCGGCTTGACCTCGGTCAGCTCCACCAGCGCCTGCTCACCGGGCAGCAGACCTTCGACAAACAGGGGGCGATCGAACAGGCGTCCTTTGCCATCTCCTTTGTCGGTCAGTTCCAGGATCTCGATCTGGTGTTGATGTCCCACTAACGGCATGAGCGGCTCCAAAAGTACTAAAAATGGGGGGTGATGAACGCGGCAGAGCCATGCCCATCGAGAAAAGGTGGCAGAGTTTAGCGGAGATCCGGCCAAATTGCAGGCATAAAAAGCCTGCTTGTTGCAATGGTCATTGCCCCTGGCCATCTGCCGGGCGTGGCCACCTTTCGGGTTGCGGCAAATTTAGCCCTTGGGCCATAACGCCCAGCCTGTTAAAATTCCGCCCTTGAAATTATCCTGGGCCCCGCGCCCGTTCTAGCTAAGGTCTACCGCGATGCGTACCAGCCAATATCTGCTTTCCACTCTCAAGGAAACCCCCTCCGACGCTGAAGTTGTCAGCCACCAGCTGATGCTGCGCGCCGGGATGATCCGTAAACTGGCCTCCGGCATGTATGCCTGGTTGCCAACCGGTCTGCGGGTACTGAAGAAAATCGAGAACATTGTTCGCGAAGAGATGAACAATGCTGGTGCCGTCGAAGTCTCCATGCCGGTGGTTCAACCCGCCGAGCTGTGGCAGGAGTCCGGCCGCTGGGATGACTACGGTCCCGAGCTGTGCCGTCTGACCGACCGTCACAACCGTCCCTTCGTGCTGGGCCCGACCCACGAAGAGGTGATCACTGCGCTGGTACGTTACGAAGTGAACAGCTACAAGCAGCTGCCGCTCAACCTCTACCAGATCCAGACCAAGTTCCGCGACGAAGTGCGCCCCCGTTTCGGCGTGATGCGCGGCCGCGAATTCCTGATGAAGGATGCCTACTCCTTCCACATCGACAAGGAATCTCTGGTCGATACCTACGAGAAGATGCACGCCGCCTACTGCAAGGCGTTCACCCGCATGGGTCTGAACTTCCGTCCGGTGCAGGCCGATACCGGCTCCATCGGTGGTACCGGTTCCCACGAATTCCAGGTACTGGCCGAGAGCGGTGAAGACTTGATCGCCTTCTCCGACAGCTCCGATTACGCCGCCAACATCGAGATGGCCGAAGCGCTGGCACCGGCTGGTGAGCGCGCTGCCGCCACCGCAGCCCTGACCAAGGTTGCCACCCCGAACGTCCACACTATCGACGAAGTGGCGGCCTTCCTGAACGTGGCTCCGACTGCCATCGCCAAGACCCTGCTGGTACTGGCAGAGGAAGATGAGCACGGCAAGCAGGCCGTCATCGCGCTGGTACTGCGTGGCGACCACGAATTGAACGAAATCAAGGCAGAGAAACTGGCTGGCGTGGCCAACCCGCTGACCTTCGCCAACGACGAGCAGATTAAAGCTGCAGCCGGTTGCGATGCAGGCTCCATCGGCCCGGTCGGCTTTGCCGGTCGCATCATCGTCGATCGCAGCGCTGCCCATCTGGCGGACTTCGTCTGCGGCGCCAACGAGACCGGCTTCCACCTGACCGGTGCCAACTGGGATCGCGACATCGCTTCTTACGAAGTTGCCGACCTGCGCAACGTGGTAGAAGGCGACCCGAGCCCGTGCGGCCAGGGCAAGCTGCTGCTCAAGCGCGGTATCGAAGTGGGCCACATCTTCCAGCTGGGTACCAAATACTCCGAAGCGATGAAGGCAAGCGTGCTGAACGAAGCTGGCAAGTCCGTCACCATGGAGATGGGTTGCTACGGGATCGGGGTTTCCCGTCTGGTGGCTGCCGCCATCGAGCAGAACAACGACCAGTACGGCATCATCTGGCCGGACGCCATCGCTCCGTTCGAAGTGGCTATCGTGCCGATGAACATGCACAAGTCCGAACGCGTGGCCGAGCAGGCACAACAGTTCTACGCCGAGCTGAAAGCAGCCGGTGTGGACGTGCTGTTCGACGACCGTAAAGAGCGCCCGGGCGTGATGTTCGCCGACATGGAGCTGCTGGGCATCCCGCACGCCATCGTCATCGGCGATCGCGGTCTGGACAACGGCGTGGTGGAGTACAAGTGCCGCCGCACCGGCGAGAAGCAGGAAGTGGCTATCAGCGACATCATCGCCATGCTCAAGGCCAAGCTGGGCCGTTAATTCCGCCCTCTTCCCGATATAAAAAAGCGCGCCATTTGGCGCGCTTTTTGTTTCTGTGTGCTGACGACGGCAACCGGATGAAGGGTTGCCTCAGGGATTGCGACCGATAAAGAGGTCGGTCACGTGGCAGCTGCTTCTGGCTTCCAGCGCGTCGAGCATATAGGCCGCCGCATCTTCCGGAGTCATGAAGCCACTCGGGTCCACGTGATCCGAGTTGTCCCAGAATTCGCTGCGGATCCCGCTCGGGTAGAGGTTGACCAGCCGCAGCGGCGAGCTTTTCAGCTCGGCGCGC
This sequence comes from Aeromonas sp. R1-2, assembly GCF_040908505.1. NCBI lineage: Bacteria > Pseudomonadati > Pseudomonadota > Gammaproteobacteria > Aeromonadales > Aeromonadaceae > Aeromonas > Aeromonas sp. R1-2. The sequence goes on from NZ_JBFODU010000056.1 coordinate 31,387, forward strand.
AAGGATTCGAGAAAGCCGCGCATCCCCCATTTGGAGGCGCAGTATAGACTCTCGTTGGCCTTGCCCACCTGAGCGGCGGAGGAGAGCACATTCGCCAGTACTCCGCCTTTCTCACCGATAAGCCGCACCGTCTGCTGGGCCACCAGAATGGTGGAGATGAGATTGCTCTCCACCACCCGGCGGATCTGCTCGGCGGTGTAGACACCGACCGGGCCAAACTCGCCCACCCCGGCGCAGTGGATCACCATGTCGGGCTGCCCGCCCCACTCCACCGCAGCGGCGAAGGCAACGTCGACCTCTTCATGGTGCGCCAGATCGGCCGCGATGCCGATCACCGCGCTGCCGAGCAGTTGTTCCTGCTCCTGCAGTCGCTGATAACGGCGCCCCATCATGGAGACCTGATGGCCCCGCTCAACCAGACCTATGGTCAGCGCCCGGCCGAGACCAGAACCGGCGCCTGTCACTATGATGTGGCCCATGATTGCTCCTCGCCGTCAGCTGACGGGCAGATTAGAAGGTGAATTCGCCGCCCATGAACCAGCCATCGACAGACTGATCGATATTGGCGAAGTCGACCTTGGCTTCACGCCAGCCGGCACGCAGCTTGATCGGCATGGAGGAGAACTTGTAGGAACCACCCAGACGGTAGTCATAGTTGTCCGCATCGTGAGTGCGCAGATCGCCGAAGAAGGCGATGCCGGTGCCCGGGATCTTCACTTCGCTGCCGGCATAGGCCATCAGGGTATCTTCGTCATAACCCTTGCGACCGGAGTAGACCTGCTCGCCATCGTAGTGACGGCCGGTCATCCCCAGATCGATCTTGAACAGATCGTTGTTGAACAGACGGTAGTAGAGGCTCAGATCGTAGGCAGTCAGATCGTTCTTGAAGTTGCCGCCGGAGGTGCTGAAATCGGAGACTTCAAACTTGGCGTTCGGCAGGAAGATGATGCCGTGTTCCAGTTGCAGATAGCCGTTCCAGTTGTAGCTGTCGTCATAGCTGCCATCAGCACTGGTGCCATAAGCCTGACCACTGCCCTTGGCGGCCCATACGTCGGCACCGGCGGCAAAACGCCAGTCGTCAGCGGCCATGGCACTCTGGCTGCACAGAGCCAGCACAAAACCGGCAATCAGCGTCTTTTTCATTACGTCACTTCCTCTTGCATACATGGAAAAGAGCACTATTTTACTCGGTGCAGCCAAAATACCCAGCGTCAATCCTGAACAAACGACGACAAATGTCAGTGCTTCATATGCTTCATCTCTGCCATCGGCTCAATCGGCTTCACCGGCAGTGACAGATCCAGCTTCTGACCATCGTCCATGGTGAGGGTGAGCGGGAAAGGGGTCTGCTCGGAGAGCGTGCCCACCTCGAACAACATGATGTGCAGGCTGCCCGGTTTCAGCACCGCCTCGCCCTTGGCCGGGATCTCGATATTCTCGACCTGACGCATCTTCATCACACCATTTTCGTGCAGGTGGGTGTGCAGCTCGGCACGCCCGGCCGCAGCAGAAGCCGCCGCCACCAGCTTGACCGGCTGGTCGGCATCATTCTTCAGCACCATAAAGGCGGCGGTGTTGGGGGAACCCGGCGGCAACAGGCGCACATAGCCGTCGACAGCCTCGACCTTGGCCAGTGCAGGCGCAGTCATCCCCAGAACCAGCAGAGAATAAAACGCACGTTTAAACATGGTTGAAATCCTTTTATGATGTTGTTAAACGGCGCCAAGATTACCCCAGCAGCAACCTTTTTTGCACCTTTCAATAACAAGGATTTAGACATGGCCCCCATTCTCATTGCCGAGCAGCAGGATGGCTTGCTCACCCTGACCCTCAACCGCCCCGACAAGCGCAACGCCCTCAATACCGAGCTCTATAAGCAACTGGTGGCAGCGCTGCGAGAGGCGGCAGCCGATGAGGAGGTGCATGTCCTGCTGTTGCAGGGGCAGCAAGATTGCTTTACCGCGGGCAATGATCTGGCCGACTTTATGGGCAAGAGTTCGCTGGAGCCCGACGACCCCATACTGCAGTTCCTCCACACCCTGGCCGATTTCCCCAAACCCGTGGTCGCCGCCGTTGCAGGCCCGGCGGTGGGGATCGGTACCACCATTCTGCTGCACTGCGATCTGGTCTATCTAGGGGATAACGCCCGCTTGCAGCTTCCTTTCGTCGAGTTGGGTCTGGTGCCGGAGTTTGCCTCCAGCCTGCTGCTGCCGCGTCTGGTGGGGCACCTCAAGGCGGCGGAGCTGTTGCTGCTGGCCGAGGCGATGGATGCCGAGGAGGCGCTGCAACTCGGGCTCGCCAACAAGGTGGTGGCGGCCGATGGATTGCTCTCCTTTGCCCGCGAGCAGGGGCTGAAGCTGGCGGCCAAGCCGCCCAGAGCGCTGCAAAAGAGCAAGGCGCTGCTGAAACAGGAGCTTAAACAGGCGGTGCACTTTGTCATCGATCTGGAGGCGCGCGCCTTCGCCCAGGCACTGCAAGGGGAAGAGGCGCAGCAGCGCATCGCCCAGAAACTCAAACGGCGGGGCTGAGCCGCGCCCACATCCGTTCAGTTGAGGCGAAAACGGCCGATCAGCTCGCAGCCCTGCACCTTGTCCTGCAGCTGGATCAGCCGGGCAATTTCCGGATTGGGGTGACGCTTGAGAAACGCGAGCAGGGCTCCTCGACAGCAACCCAACTCGCTGATCAGCGCCTCGCACTCCCGGTTGGGGCATTGTGGCACCAGCGCAGTGACCAGCTCGGAGGCGAGTTTCAGGTAGCGCAGCTCGTAAGTCGGCTCATCCATCGCCCGCCAGAAGTCGGCCAGCCGGTGACAGGTGGCGACTCGCATGGTGGCCAGTTCGGTCAACTCGACCTGAGTCATCTCGTAAACATCCCCCAGCGCCTGCTGATAAAAGCAGATCGCCGCTCCCAGCGAACCGGCCTGCCAGGCACGCTCCGCCTCCAGCATGTATCGTTGCCAACTTTGCGGTGTCATCTCGCTCTCCCGAATCCGTCATGGTGGGAGTGTTATCATGGCTAATTGAGAATAAATATCAACCAGAGGGTTAGTGCAGGATCTCTGCGCAACCTTGGCAAACCCGGCGCCCGACCTTATGATCGCGCCCTTCCCTCTTAGTTCTTTGGAGCACACCACAATGCGACCACGCCTCCCGCAGATGCTGGGCTGCTCCCTGCTCTGCGTGCCCCGCATGCTGGTCTGGATCTATTAGCTGCGCTCAAGCGAACGCAACCCATCCGATCCATTCAGCAAAGGAGTACCAGTATGAGCACCTGCCAACACTGGTCGCAGGTCGAATACCTGCACCTGACGGTGACCAACCCCAATATCTGCCTGAAGGGGCAGCACAGCTACTACTCGGGTGCCTGGGATGGCCCCTTCGAAGAGGTGGCGGTGCGCTACCTCCATGGCGATCCCTTCAGCCGCAGCCCGGAAACCGGCTGGGAGCCGCTCTGGCATATCGACCAGCTCCATATCGGCGACTATGTACAGATTGCCGCCGGGGTGAAGATCATCATGGGGGGCAACCACACCCACAACACGTCCTTCATCAGCACCTATCCGTTCGCCGATCTGGCGGCGCTCAAGCGCAGCTACCGCCCCGCAGGCGATACCCGCATCGGTAACGATGTCTGGATCGGTATGGAGGCGATGATCATGCCCGGCGTCACCATTGGCGACGGCGCCATCATCGCCGCCCGCTCGCTGGTCAATCAGGATGTGCCGCCCTATGCCATGGTGGCGGGCACCCCGGCCAGGATGCTGCGAATGCGCTTTGGCGAGGAGGAGATTGCCCGGCTACAGGCCCTCGCCTGGTGGGATTGGCCGGATCAACAGGTCAACGATCTGCTACCGCTGATCCAGCAAGGTGACGTCGCCCTGCTTGAACAGGCGGCTGCCGCTGGGCGGAGCGCCATGAGTGACCACCGCTAACCAGTAGCTGACAGCAGAAGGGCGACCCCGGGGTCGCCCTCTTTTATCTCCGGCATGCTCTGGACGCAGTCATCGCACATCCACTCACTGCGCGCTTTTGGACTGGTTGAGGCTGCACTGCTTGCCGGGATAACCGGGCAAGTCACTGGCATCGCTGCCGCAGGCGAGCCGTTTGGCCTGTTGCAGGCGGGCCGCCAGATTGGCGCTGTCCACCGGCATCCACTGCATCTGCTTGCCGAGCCAGCTGGCCCAGGCAAACTCGACGAAATAGACCTGTTTGTCCTTACGAAAGTAGCCCGCATTCTGCAGCAGTCCGGCGAGGGTGCGATAGGGGTAATCAGGCAGCTTGTCGATGCGGCTCGGCAACTGCTCCGGGGTCAGCGGCTGTCCCTTCTCATCCTTGAGCCAGGCCCAGTGGTTGTTCTGCATCTGACTCCAGAAGTTGGCTTTATCCTGCAGACGGCCAATCACCTTGACCCGGGCATCCTTGACGCCCTGCTGCCACAACGCCTTGGTGAGATGGTGGCGGTCCACCAGCCAGTAGCTGCCATCCGGCGCAATCACCACGGGGATCTCTTTCTTTTTCATCAACTTGTCGAGCTGCTTTGCGCTCATGCCAGCCAATGTGGCCTGGGTCTCATCGACCTGGATCTGGCCGACGCCCCCCTGAGTCGGGTGCAAGGCATCAATGCCGATCTCGCACCAGTTGCCCACCGCCGTGTCGCTCTGGCACGGGGCCAACGCCCAGGCACTCTGGCTCAACACACAGGCCAGCAATAACCATGCTTTCATCGTTTGACACTCCTCACCACATTGAACTGCACAGACGCCGAGAATGCTCCTCTACCCCGATTGGGAGTGAGAGTCGAATGCTGGCGGTCAGACCAGCAAACGGGATATCATGATTTCCCATCTGTCGGCGATATTTTCTCGCCGAGTTTTCTCCCCGCTTCACACTATTTGAAGGATCCGACCCATGAAAGGATGGACCCCCTTGCTGGCCCTGCTGGGCTGTGCTGCTGTCCAGGCTGCCGATATTCCCGCCGGAACACAACTCGCCGCCGAGCAGATTGTCGTTCGCCACCTCAAGGATGAACCTGCGAGCCTGAGCCCGCTCAAGCTGGTCGGCCTGCCGGAGTTGCAGGTACTGCGGGATCTGTTCGAGGGGCTGCTGACCCAGGGGCCGGATGGCAAACCGGTTGCCGGGGTGGCGGCCAGCTGGGAAAACAAGGGCAACCAGTTCTTTACCTTCCATCTGCGCCCGGATGCGCGCTGGTCCAACGGCGATCCGGTCAAGGCCGGCGACTTCGTCTACGGCTGGCGCAAGCTGGTCGACCCGAAAGAGGCGGCCACCTTCGCCTGGTTTGCCCAACTGGCCCGTTTCGACAAGGTGGACGAAATAGTCGCTGGCAAATTGCCTGCCAGCGAGCTGGGGGTCAAGGCCCTCGATGACCACACCCTGCAGGTGACCCTCTCCCAACCGGTGCCCTACTTCCTGAACCTGCTGAGCCACCCCAGCCTGTCGCCGCTCCATCAGGCCAGCATCGAGCAGTACGGCAACCAGTGGACCCAACCCGGCAAACTGGTAGGCAACGGTGCCTTTGTGCTGAACAACCGGGTGGTCAACGAGAAGCTGGAGCTGACCCCCAACCCTTATTACTGGGATCGGGCCCATACCGTATTGACCAAGGTGATCTTCATGCCGATCAATCAGGAGAGCGCGGCCACCAACCGCTATCTGGCGGGCGATCTGCATATCACCGAATCCTTCCCCAAGGAGCAGTACGACAAGCTGAAGCAGCAGATCCCGAATGAGGTCTACACCCCGGAGCAGCTCGGCACCTACTACTACGCTTTCAATACCCGTCAGGCGCCACTGAACGATGTGCGGGTGCGCAAGGCGCTCTCCTACACCATCGACCGAGCCCTGATCGCCGACAAGGTGCTCGGCACTGGCGAGAAACCGGCTTATCACTTCACTCCGGATGTGACCGCCAGCTTTACCCCGGCCGCCAACCTGCTCTCCACCAGCAGCCAGCCGGCGCTGGACAGCAAGGCCAAGGCTCTGCTCAAGGAGGCCGGTTACGGCCCGGACAAGCCGCTCAAGCTGACCCTGCTCTACAACACCGCGGAAATTCACAAGAAGATGGCACTGGCGATTGCCAGCATGTGGAAGCAGAAGCTGGGCGCCGAGGTCGAGCTGACCAACCAGGAGTGGAAAACCTATCTCGACAGTCGCCAGAGCGGTCAGTTCGAGGTGATCCGCTCCTCCTGGGTCGCCGATTACAACGACCCTTCAGCGTTCCTTGGCCTGTGGGGCTCTCGTCACAGCGGCAATATGGCAGGCTTTGCCAATGCCCGTTATGACCAGCTGCTGGCAGAGGCGGCCAGCACTCAGGATGTCGCCAGCCGCAGCAAGCTGTTTGGCGAGGCGGAAGCGCTCCTGCTGGATCAAGCCCCCATCGCCCCCATCTACCAGTACACCAATGCCCGACTCATCAAGCCATGGCTCAAGGGCTACCCCATCAACAACCCGGAAGATGTGGCCTACAGCCGCCAACTCTACCTCGTCAAACACTGACACCGGCCACAACGATGCGAGGCCCCGCAGGGCCTCGCTATTGATACTGTTCACATCCCGATTTCCAGCCTAAAATGCCGCCCCTCCTGTTCAATTAATCTCCAATATCCAGTCAGACATGCGTTATTTGATACTGCTCTCGTTGTTGTGGACCCTGCCTGCACAGGCCAACAGCGAATCCCAATGCCAGCAAGAGTTTGTCGGCTGGATGTTGCATCAGCAGCAACAGTTCAGCGATCGCAAGTCTGACAAGATGGAGCGGCGCCGGGCCGAACGGGCCATCGAGTTGGCTCGTCAGGAGTACGACAAGCAGGCCAGCTTTTGCAAGACAATGGAGCTGGTGCGCAGCTACAAAGATAGCGATCCGCGCTTTAAACCGAGAAGCGGCGAAGTTCACGATTTCACACCGGCCAGCTGACCCTCACTTCATCAATTGATTGTGTTGATTAATTGACCCAAGCCAAGTTCGGGTCACTGAAGAGCCTTAGAATGATTAACTGAGAACGACAATAAAAAACATAGTTATCAGTTGGTTGGCTTTTTCAGGAACGACACATGCCCAGACTCCATCAGGAGGGGGAGATACACTTCCCCGACAACATCGCACTCATCTCGACCACGGATCCCGCCAGTCATATTACCTATGCCAACCAGCACTTCTGCGATGTGGCCGGGTATGGTGCGGCCGAAATGGAAGGGGCACCCCACAATCTGGTGCGACACCCCGACATGCCCAAAGCGGCCTTCACCGACATGTGGCAGCGGCTGCGACAGGGCAAAAGCTGGATGGGGCTGGTCAAGAACCGCGCCAAAAGCGGTCAGTTCTATTGGGTAAACGCTTACGTCACCCCGATCCTCAATGCGCAGAAGGAGATCGTCGAGTTCCAGTCGGTGCGCACCAAACCCGCCGCCAGCGATGTGGCCTGGGCCGAGCAGCTCTATGGCCTGCTGCGCAGCGGCAAGGCACTTCCCTGGCTGAGCCGGTGTCACATTGAACCGGGTCAGCTGACCCTCTGGCTCTCCGTTTCTGCCTTGCTCACCACCCTTGCTACCTTTGCCACCGGCAACCTGTTATGGCTGCTGCCCACCGCCTTGTTGCTGTTGGCACAGGCAATCCACGGCTGGCGATTGCAGCAACGGCTGGCTCATCTGCTCACCCTTGCCGATCAAGACAAGGGAACCCGCCTCTGTCAGGTGCTCTACACCCGACGGCGCGATACCCTGGCGGCCGTCGAACTGGCCCTGCGGATGAAGCAGGCCGAGCTCAAGGCCGTGGTCGGGCGCAGCGCCGACACCAACCAGCAGATCCTGCAGGCAGCCGAAGATGACCGGGGCAATATCCAGACCATCGATACTCATCTGCAGCAGCAGCGCGACCACAGCGAGCAGCTGGCGACCGCCATCACCGAGTTGAGCCACTCCATTCGCGATGTGGCCCACAGTGCCCATGAGGCGAGCAATCTGGTCATAGAGGTACAGCAGGTCTCCGACGAAGGGCTGCAAGCATTGGCGACCACCCGTTCTGCCGTCAACCAACTCCATCAGGAGCTGGATGCCAACCACGCCGTGCTGGCCCAGCTCACCAGCGACAGCCAGAAGATCAGCGGTATTCTGGAGGTGATCAGTCAAATCGCCGACCAGACCAACCTGCTCGCCCTCAATGCGGCCATCGAGGCCGCCCGGGCGGGCGAACAGGGGCGCGGTTTTGCCGTGGTGGCGGATGAAGTGAGGGCGCTGGCCCAGAAGACCCGAGCCTCGACCAGCGAGATCCACGAGATGATCCAGGCGCTGCAACAGACTACACGACAGTTGTCGGAGGGGATGATGCAAGGGGCGCAGACCTCGGTGCGCTGCCAGCAGCGCGCGGGCACCACCGCCGACGTGCTCACCCAGATCAACCGGATGCTGGGGCAGGTAACCCGTACCAGCGACGAGATCGCCCAGGCGGTGAGTCAGCAGGCCGACGTCACGGCGACCCTCGATGAAGGGGTACACCAGATCCACCAGCTGGCCAGCCACACCGCCGACAACAGCAGGCAGGCGCTAGATGGCATCACCCTGCTGGTAGAGCGGCTGCAGGACCTCTCGCGGCTGATCAACCAGTTCAGATATTGAAGCGACAGCGATCAAAAAAGCGCGTCAACTGACGCGCTTTTTGGCTGCTCTTGCCTTGGCACAACTGGCTTATTCGGCCGTCTCGCTGGCGGCAAACTCCGGCACCTTGGCCATGGCATCCAGCACCACCTGAATACCGGCGCCCGGTTTGCAGGCATTCTCGCTCAGGTGACGGCGCCAGGCGCGGGCCCCCTGCATATTCTGGAACAGACCCAGCATGTGGCGGGTCATGTGGGAGAGGTAGTTGCCCTTGGCCAGCTCCTGCTCGATATAGGGCAGCATCATCCGCACCACCTCATGGCGGCTCGGCACAGCGTTGTTCTGACCGAACACCAGGTTGTCTACCTGCGCCAGAATGTAGGGGTTCTGATAGGCTTCACGCCCCATCATGACGCCATCGACGTGTTGCAGGTGCTCCAGAGTCTGCTCCATGGAGGTGACGCCGCCGTTGAGGGCGATGGTGAGATCCGGGTAATCCTGCTTGACCCGATAGACCCGAGGATAATCGAGGGGCGGGATCTCGCGGTTCTCCTTGGGGCTCAGGCCACTCAGCCACGCCTTGCGGGCATGGACGATAAAGGTGTCGCAACCGGCATCGCGCACCTGTTCGATAAAGGCCTGCAGAAATTCGTAGGAGTCCTGATCGTCGATACCGATACGGGTCTTCACTGTCACCGGAATATCGACCACATCGCGCATCGCCTTGACGCAGTCTGCCACCAGCGCCGGCTCACCCATCAGGCAGGCGCCAAAACGGCCGTTCTGCACCCGATCGGAGGGGCAACCGACGTTGATGTTCACCTCGTCATAGCCGCGTTCCTCGGCCAGCTTGGCACAGCGCGCCAGATCGGCCGGATTGCTGCCACCCAGCTGCAGGGAGATGGGGTGCTCCTGCTCGCTGTAACCCAGATAATCCCCCTTACCGTGGATGATGGCGCCGGTGGTCACCATTTCGGTATAGAGCAAGGTCTGGCGGCTCATCAGTCGATGAAAGTAACGGCAATGCCGATCAGTCCAGTCCAGCATGGGGGCGATGGAAAAACGCTGCGCCTGCATAAAAATCATCCGGGTTGGCTAAAGAAAGGGGCGGATTTTATCACAACGTGAAGCAGCCCCAGAAAATGAATTTTGTCGCCGCGCCATGCGAGGCCCTGTGATAGTATCCGGCTAATAGAAAGGGTATCTGCGCGATCATGAATCAAGACCAACTTTTACAACGAGCCGAGCGACTCTGTATACAGCGAGGGATCCGCTTCACCCCGACCCGACGTCAGGTATTTCGCCTGCTGGCGGCACACGGCAACGCCATCAGCGCCTATGATTTGTTGGCCCAGCTGCAACAAACCGAAGCCAATGCCAAGCCGCCAACCGTCTATCGGGCACTCGATTTTTTGCTCGAACAGGGCTTTGCTCACAAGGTGGAATCTCTCAACGCGTTTATCTTCTGCTGCCACTTCGATCACGCTCACCCGATGCAGTTGCTGATCTGCGACGAGTGCGGGGATGTGGTCGAGCTTCACGATACGGCGATCGATAGCGCGTTTTCCGAGCAGGCCCACTTGCATGGTTTTACTATTACCAATAAGACGATAGAGGCACATGGCCAATGTGCCCGTTGTACGCCCACTGTAGGAAGTCATCATGAAGGCTGATTTTGTAAATCCGTTCCTGCTATCCCTGCTCAATGTGCTCTCGACCATGGCACAGCTGGAACTCAAACCGGGCAAACCGAAACGCAAGATGGATGAGCTGGCGCGCGGTGACGTCTCCGGCCTGATCGGCATGGTCGGCCCGCAGACCCGTGGCTCCCTCTCCATCAGCTTCGAGAAGGGGTTGGCGCTGGAGATCATGCGCCGCATGTTGGGGGAAGCTCCCGCCTCCATCAACGAAGAGGTGACCGACATGGTCGGTGAAATCACCAACATGGTGACCGGCGGTGCCAAGCGGATGCTGGGCGAGAAGGGCTACGAGTTTGACATGGCGACCCCCATCATCGTCTCCGGTCCCAACCACACCATTACTCACCGTGCCGATGGCACCAAGATCATGATGCCGTTCGAATCGGATTTCGGTCGCGCCACTATCGAAATCTGCTTCGAGTAACCCTATGTGGAAAGCATTGAAATGGATTTTCATCTGCTGGGCCCTGCTGTTGATCCTGTCGGACATTCAGATCAGCACCTCCCTCTACAAGTACGAAGATAACCGGGTGCTCATCAACTTCCCGCGCTGGGAAGCCAAGCAGCCCTGGGGCACCTTCGAGTGGCATGCCGGACGGGTAGAAACCCACTGGTATGGTCTGGAGGGCAAACCCAAGCCGTCAGGCCCGCAAATCTGATCCGGTAACGGATCCGGCAGAAACAGAAGAGGCCAGCAGTTGCTGGCCTCTTTGCTATCTCGTTGTTTCTGAATCAAGCCGCTTCGGCCGCCAACTTCCCGCTTGGTCGCACCAGGATGCCGACGATGCAGGCCAGCAGAGTCGGCAGCAGCCAGGCAAGCCCCTTGTCGAACAGCGGCAGGAAGGCAAAGCCCTCCATCGCCATCCCGGCAGCCCCCAGCCCATCGAGGCAACCAAACAGAAAGGCGACCGTCAGCACGCCGCGAAACGCCAGCCGTGGCTGGGCAAACCATCCCTTGAGGAAGGTCACCAGCACCAGCGCGATGGCAACCGGATAGATGGCCACCAGCACCGGAATTGAGAGGCCGATCAGCTCGCTCAGCCCCACATTGGCCACTACTGCACAGAGCGCCCCCAGCAGCATGACCCAGTTGCGATAGGCCCAACCTGTAAGGCCATGGAAGTAGTCGGCACCGGCACAGAGCAGGCCGACCGCACTGGTAAAACAGGCCAGGGTGATGATGGCAGCCAGAATAAACTGACCCGGTTGACCAAACAGACTCAGGACGTAAGCATTGACGATGGCGCCGCCGTTGCTGATATCGCTTGCGACCCCACCAGCGCTGTTGCCCAGCTGAAAGAGCGAGACATACACCGCCGACAGCCCGACTGCCGAGATCAAGCCTGCGATGGTCAGATATTTGAACTGGCTGCGATAATCCTCGATCCCCTTCTGGCGCAGCAACCCGATGATCAGGGCACCAAACATCAGGGAGGCCAGGGTATCCATGGTGTTGTACCCTTCCAGCATCCCTTTGGTAAAAGCCGCATCTATGTACTCACCGCTGGCATCAGGCATGATGCCCTGCGGCGTCATAAAGACCCCGACCGCCAGAATGAGCAGCATCGCCATCAGGGCTGGGGTCAGATACTTGCCGACCGCATCGAGCAGCTTGCCGCGATCGAGCGCCACCAGGATCACCAGCGTAAAGAAACTCAGGGTATAGATCCGCAGTCCCGCATGACCGGCATCGCCAAGCCAGGGCTTTAGCCCCATCTCGTAGGCGACCAGACCGGTGCGGGGAATGGCAAAGGCTGGCCCCATGATGATATAGATGGCGATGGCCAGCGCCGTCGCCGCCCCGGCGGGCAGATAGCGGGTCATTCCGGTCCAGCCACTCGCGCCGCCCCCCGAGCTCCCCTTGGCCACCGCAATCAGGGTGATCAACGGCAAACCCACTGCCGTCAGCAAAAAGCCGCACATGGCGGCCAGCAGATGCTCACCGGCCATAAAACCGGCCAGCGGCGGAAAAATGATATTGCCTGCCCCCAGATAGAAGGCAAACGTCATAAACCCCAATCCGAATACGTCGGACAACTTCAATGATTTCGTCAAACTCAACCTCATCTGCCTTATCAGCTTGTTATTGATTGCACCCACTGCCTGGCAGATAACCGGTAACAATACCTCTCGCCCCCACACGGCCCGCAGACCGGATGAGGTGCACCACCTTTAGCATAAAGAAGAGGAGTTCGATCTCAATCACCAATTAATATCTTGAAACAATTTACTGCTGCGGAATTAATCGCCGAACAACTCGGCGCTCCATAAAGAGGTGTCACACGTAGGTATGGGAGGCAAGAAGAGGGGAACGGGTTATAGCGGCAAGCTACGGCTGCTCAGATGCTATCTGCATACGGTGACAATTACGGCCGCAAAGCGAGGCGAGAAGCGAGGCTCACAGAAAACAAAAGAGCCTGCACGGGGCAGGCTCTTGGCAATATTACATCGGGTGTGATCAGGCCGCTTCGGCAGCCATCTCGGTCGGACGCACCATCACGCCAACTACGCAGGCCAGCAGGGTTGGCATCAGCCAGGCGAGGCCCTTGTCGAACAGCGGCAGGAAGGCAAACGCATCCATCTTCATACCGGCAGCACCCAGACCATCCAGGCAACCGAACAGGAAGGCAACCATCAAAACGCCACGGAACACCAGACGGGGACGGCCGAAGTAACCCTTCAGGAAGGTGACCAGTACCAGCGCCACGGCAACTGGATAGATGGCAACCAGCACCGGAATGGAGAGGCTGATCAACTGGCTCAGGCCCACGTTGGCCACCACGGCACAGATAACGCCCAGCAACACCACCAGCTTCTTGTAAGCCATGCCGGTCAGATTGTGGAAGAAATCAGAGCAGGCAGAGATCAGGCCCACGGCAGTGGTGAAGCACGCCAGAGTGATGATGGCCGCCAGAATGAACTGACCCGGCTGACCAAACAGGCTCAGTACGTAAGCGTTGACGATGGCGCCACCGTTGCTGACATCGGTCGCCACACCGGCTGCAGTGTTACCCAGCTGGAACAGGGAGACGTACACCACGCTCAGACCAACGGCAGAGATAAGGCCGGCAATGGCCAGATACTTGAACTGGCTCTTGTAATCGTTGATGCCTTTCTGGCGCAGCAGATCGACGATCAGAGCGCCAAACATCAGGGACGCCAGGGTGTCCATGGTGTTGTAGCCTTCCAGGATCCCTTTCACAAACGGGCTGTTCTGATAGTCACCGGACGCATCCGGCATGGAGCCTTGCGGTGCTACGAATACCCCGATAGCCAGAGTCAGCAGCAGCAGCATCAGTACCGGAGTCAGGTATTTGCCGATGGCGTCCATCAGCTTGCCCTGGTTCATGGAGACCAGAATGGCCACACCAAAGAAGATCACGGTATAGGCCGCCAGACCCGCTTGCCCCATGTCACCGATGAATGGCTTGAGGCCCATCTCGTAGGCAACCAGACCGGTACGGGGCGCGGCAAAGGCCGGGCCGATGATGATATAGATGGCAACGGCCAGCGCAGTCGCAACACCGGCAGGCAGCAGCTTGGTCATGCCAGCCCAACCGTTACCGGCTTTCGCCACGGCCAGAATGGTTACCAGAGGCAGGCCCACGGCAGTGACCAGGAAGCCAAACATCGCCAGGGAGAGGTGCTCACCAGCCATGTAACCGGCCAACGGCGGGAAAATGATGTTACCGGCGCCCAGGTAGAAGGCGAAGGTCATAAACCCTAATCCGAGTACATCGGACAATGTGAGTGATTTCGTCAAGTTCAACCTCGTCTGTCTTGTAAATTATTGCTTGTTATAGTTTTTATCGGTCGCTGACCGGGTGTGTTCAGGGGGTATAAAAAAAGAGCCCCGCATGTTTTTTCATCGCAACCAGTGGTTTTAGCTGGTCTGGAGCGGGCGCTCGATCTGGAACCAGCATAATGGCGTGAAAAAATAGTTCAAGACGAAATTTACATCTTCAAATAGAAGTGGTTGGTCAGTTGGATATATCTGTCGGAATAGGCCCCGTCAGCAGAATGGATCACAATTTCACCCCTCTCACACCTGTTTAATCCTCTGCCAAGTAGCAATAAAACACGATTTGCCTCTTTACCCTCTCTGGTGATAACAGCTGTATAACAAATGCCATGCAGATCATAATTCGCCGAAATGCATAAAATTTCATCGGCCATCGCCGTCGGCAGCACCAGCGCCACCTGCCCGTTCGGGCTCAGCAAACGATCGCAGGCCGCCAGTAATGCGTGGCTGTCGAGGGCACCGGTATGGCGGGCCAACGCCCGCGCCGGATCGCTAAATGACTGGCCTGCCACGAAATAGGGAGGGTTGGAGACGACAAGATCATAAGGGTCGGCCTGATAATCCTGAATGGCACTCTCTATGACGGTCACCCGATCGGCCCAGGGAGAAGCAGCCGCATTCTCCCGCGCCTGACTGGCCGCATTAATATCCAGCTCGACCGCATCAAGACGGCAGTCAGACCTGCTGCGTTGGGCCAGCATCAGGGCGATCAGGCAGCTGCCGGTGCCGATATCGAGCACTCGACGCGCCTGTTCGACCGGCGCCCAGGCACCGAGCAAAATGCCATCGGTGCCCACCTTCATGGCGCAGCGATCGTGATTGATATGGAACTGTTTGAAGGTAAATCCGCGACTACGTCCCATCTGGCCCCCGTCATCTGCAAAAATGGTGGGCGATTATAGCGGCTAAGACACACTCACCAATAGGAGCCGACGAGATAATCGCCTATAATCTGCCGTTTCCTTAATGACCGAGTATTGCCATGAGCCAGTCCTTTGATGATTTCGACCTGCACCCAGCCCTCAACCGGGCCTTGGCCGAGATGGGATTCACCCGCCCCAGCACCATCCAGCAGATGGTGCTGGAGCCAGCCCTGGACGGCCGCGATATTCTGGCATCCGCACCGACCGGTACCGGCAAAACGGCCTCCTTCCTGCTGCCGGCACTCCAGCATCTGCTGGACTTCCCGCGCCGCAAGCCGGGCCCCTGCCGCATGCTGATCCTGACCCCGACCCGCGAGCTGGCGCTGCAGGTTACCGCCCACGCCAAGGCGCTGGCGGCCCACACCAACCTCAGCATCGAGACCATCATCGGCGGCGTCAGCCATGAAGAGCAACTACCTGCCCTGACCAAAACCACCGACATCGTGGTCGCCACCCCGGGCCGTCTGCTCGAATACATCGAGAAAGAGGAGTTCGAGAGCCATGACATCGAAGTGCTGGTGCTGGACGAAGCGGACCGCATGCTGGACATGGGCTTTATCAAGGATGTGAACCGTATCGTGGAAGAGGCGCGCTACCGCAAGCACACCATGCTCTTCTCCGCCACCCTGGAAGGGGCTGGCCTCGAGAAGTTCGCCAACGAGATCCTCAAGGATCCGGTGGAGCTGCACGCCGAGCCGCCCCGCAGCGAACGTCGCCCCATCACCCAGTGGATCCATCTGGCCGATGACGCCGCCCACAAGCTGGCGCTGCTGACCCATATCCTGAAAGATCCGGAAACCCAGAAAGCCATTATCTTCGTCAAGACTCGCGAGCGTCTGGCGGAGCTCTCCGGCCAGCTGCAGGCGGCAGGTATCTCCTGCGCCTGGATCCGTGGCGAGATGGAGCAGAGCAAGCGTATCGAGTCGATCCGCAAGTTCCACGAAGGGGAAGTGCCCTTCCTCATCGCCACCGACGTCGCCGCCCGCGGCATCGACCTGCCGAACGTCAGCCACGTCATCAACTACGACATGCCCTACGGCGCCGACGTTTACGTCCACCGGATCGGCCGTACCGGCCGCGCCGGCAACCGTGGCTGCGCCATTAGTCTGGTGGAAGCCCACGACATGGCGATGGTCGCCAAGATCGAACGCTACACCGAAGAGCGCCTCAAGCGCCGGGTAATCGACGAGCTGCGCCCGAAACACAAAGAAGCGCGGGTACCGGTGAAGAAGAAAAAGCCGGTCGACAAGAAGAAGTCCGCCAAGAAGAAAAAGAAGAAGTGATCGCCTGGCGATAAAGAGAAGGGCCATCCCGCGGGATGGCCCTTCTGCATTCTGAATCACGCTGACGAATGGTTATGCCGCCACTCTGCGCATCCCCATATGGGGGATATCATCTTCGAGATAGCCTTCCCCTTCCGCCACAAAACCGTGCTGGCCATAGAAGCCTTGCAGATGGGCCTGCGCCCCCAGCCAAATGCTGTGGGTCGGCCAGCGCGCCTCGCACGCCTTGACCGCCTCGCCGATCAGCTGGTGACCGAGACCGCCACCGCGCGCCTTGGGTGAGGTCACCACCCGACCGATGGCGGCACTGCTCTCATCGCCGATGCCGGGCGCCATAATCCGCGCGTAAGCAGCAAGCTGGTCGCCCTGATAGCCGAGCAGGTGCCAGACCCCATCGCGGCGATCGAGCCCGTCCAGATCCTGAAAGGGGCAGGTCTGCTCCACCACGAACACCTCGGCCCGCAGCGCCAGCAACTCATACAACTCGTCAGTGGTCAGTTCAGACCAGGGTTTCAGGATCCAGTTCATCGGCAACTCCTTATCAGTTCGGCCTGCCAGCATAATCGTGGCGCCAGCGCCCTGCATTAACCTTTGTTAAGTTCTTTCAGCCGTTTGCGAATGCGGCTCAGGCTGATGGGAGTAATGCCAAGATAGGCGGCGATCTGGTGGTCGGGCACTCTGGCATCGAGTGCGGGAAAGCTGTCGAGAAAGTGCTGATAGCGCGCCTGCGGGCTGCCGGTCAGCAGCAACTGCTCCTTCTCCTCCTTGATGCGCAGCTGCACCTCCAGCAGGTGCTGATACCAGCGCGGCCAGCCGGGCAGCTGGCGCAGGTCAGCCAGACTGAACAGCTGCAAACGACAGGGTTCCAGCGCCTCCACGCTGTAGCGGGCCGGCTCGCCACTGAGCAGGTGGTGAAAGTCGAGAAACTCGTCCCCCTCCCAGTAGAACTCCTTGATGTACTCGCGGCCATCCTCCAACACCAGCTTGGCCCGCAGCAGCCCCTGCTCCACCCTGACCAGCAGATCCGGGCTGTCGCCAGCGTGCCAGAGGCAGCTTTTCGGGCTGAGGGTCAGCGGGCGGGCAAAAGAGAGGAGGCGCGCGGCCTCCTCTTTATCTGCGACCTGCGCCCAATCGAAGGGGGGTCTGTCAGTCAGCATGATTAACCGCGACGCTGACGCACGGCTTCAAACAGGCAAACGCCGGTTGCCACCGAGACATTGAGGCTGGATACCGCCCCCGCCATCGGGATGCTCACCAGCTCATCGCAGTGCTCGCGGGTCAGACGGCGCATCCCCTTGCCTTCAGCTCCCATCACCAGCGCCATCGGGCCGGTCAGTTTGGCCTGATAGAGGTCGTGATCGGCCTCGCCAGCGGTGCCGACAATCCAGACGCCGCGCTCCTGCAATTCGCGCAGGGTGCGGGCCAGGTTGGTGACCTGAATGAGCGGCACCACTTCGGCCGCGCCACAGGCAACCTTGCGCACGATCGGGGTCAGGCCGGTGGCCTTGTCCCGCGGCACGATGACAGCATGAGCCCCGGCAGCATCGGCGCTGCGCAGGCAGGCGCCGAGGTTGTGCGGGTCAGTAACGCCATCCAGCACCAGCAGGAAGGGCTGGTTCTCATGTGCCGCCAGCTCGTCCAGCAGGCTGGCCAGATCGTGCTCGGCGAGCTTCGGCGCCTCTTTCACCCGGGCCATGATGCCCTGGTGATTGTTGCCTTCCGCTTTGTCATCAAGGGTCTTGCGGTTCACACTCTGCACGCGCAAGCCGAGGGACTCCAGCTCGGCCAACAGGGGTTGCAGCCGGTCGTCATCGCGCCCCTTGAGGGCCCACACTTCGATGAAGCGCTCGGGAGTGCGCTCCAGCAGCGCGGTGACAGCGTGAATGCCGTAGATCAGTTCAGTACTCATTTAGTGCTCTTGGCCTTATCGCGAGCCTTTTTGCTCGGTCGTCTGTTGCTCGGTTTGGCGCGGCCACCCTTGTCGGATTTGCCGTGATCCTTGCCCTCTTTACGTTTTTCGTGGCGCTGGGCGCTCTTGGCCTTCTCTTTCTTGATCTCGGCCTGCTTGCGCGCCATCTCTTTGGCGTTCTTGCCGGTAGCCTTGAGCGGCTCTTCGACCATCACGAAGTCGATCTTGCGATCATCCAGGTTCACGCCCATCACCTTGACGCGCACCTTGTCACCCAGACGGTAGCGGCGGCGGAAGTTCTCGCCGATCAGCTGCATATGCAGGGGATCAAACTGGTAGTAGTCGTTGGTGAGGGTGCTGACGTGCACCAGACCATCGATATGGATCTCCGCCAAACGGACGAAGAAACCAAAGCCGGTAACGCTGGCGATGACGCCGTCAAACTCGTCACCCACGTGATCCAGCATGTACTCGCACTTGAGCCAGTCGGCCACGTCGCGGGTCGCATCGTCGGCACGGCGCTCGGTCATGGAGCAGTGCTCGCCCATCGGGTCCACTTCTTCCAGCTGGTAGTGATAACCACCGCTCGGGGTCCACTTGTGGCGCAGGTTGCCCTGTTGCTCCTTGGCGGTCTGATACTTGATCGCCCGGTGCAGGATCAGGTCGGGATAGCGACGGATTGGCGAGGTGAAGTGCGCGTAGGACTTCAACGCCAGACCGAAGTGACCGATGTTGTCAGCCTGATAGATGGCCTGACGCATGGAGCGCAGCAGCATGGTGGAGAGCAGCTCCGCATCCGGGCGTCCCTCAAACTTGGCAGCCAGCTCGGCAAAGTCTTTCGGCTCGGGCTCGAGGCCGCCTTTAAGCTCCAGACCCAGTTCGGCCAGGAAATCGCGGAAACCGGTCAGACGCTCTTCGCCAGGACGATCGTGTACCCGGAACAGGGCGGCAGCTTCGTTCTTCTCGATATAACGAGCAGCAGCCACGTTCGCCTGGATCATGCACTCTTCGATGATCTTGTGGGCATCGTTGCGCACCAGCGGCACGATGCGGTCGATCTTGCGCTGGGCGTTGAAGATGAAGCGGGTCTCTTCGCTCTCGAACTCCACCGCGCCACGCTGATGACGGGCATGCTTGAGCGCCTTGTAGAGGTTGTTGAGCTCCTCGATATGGCCCACCAGCGGATCATACTGCTGGCGTAGCTTGGGATCGCCATCGAGGATCGCCGCCACCTTGGTGTAGGTCAGACGGGCGTGAGAGTTCATTACCGCTTCGTAGAACTTGTAACCGGACATGCGGCCAGCGGCGGAGATGGTCATCTCGCACACCATGCAGAGGCGGTCAACCTGCGGGTTCAGAGAACACAGACCGTTGGAGAGCACCTCCGGCAGCATGGGCACCACGAACTCGGGGAAGTAAACGGAGTTGCCACGCTGATACGCTTCGGTATCGAGAGCGGTGCCCGGCTTCACGTAGGCGGAAACGTCAGCAATGGCAACCCACAGGCGCCAGCCGCCACCACGTTTGGCTTCGCAGAAGACGGCGTCATCGAAGTCACGGGCGTCTTCCCCGTCGATGGTCACCAGCGGCAGGGCGCGCAGGTCGATGCGGCCCTCTTTGGCTTTCTCCGGCACCTGCTCGCCGAGACCGGCAACCTCTTTGGTCACCTCTTCCGGCCAGGTGTGCGGGATACCGTGGGTACGCAGGGCAATTTCGATCTCCATGCCCGGCGCCATGTTCTCGCCCAGCACTTCCAGTACGGTGCCGACGGCATTGATGCGGGAGGTGGCGCGCTGATTGATGCGCACGACCACGACCTGGCTCTGACGAGCTCCTTTGTTTTCCCCTTCCGGGATGATGATGTCCTGGCCGATACGGCTGTCATCCGGCACCACGAAACCAACGCCATTCTCGACGAAGTAACGGCCGACAATGTCTGCCTCACGGGACTTGAGCAGGCGCACCAGACGCGCTTCCTGACGACCCTTGCGGTCAATCTCGGTCGGCTGCACCAGCACGTAATCGCCATGCATCAGGCGTTGCATCTCTCGGTTGTTCAGATACAGATCCGGACCACCACCTTCCGGACGCAGAAAACCGAAGCCATCCTTGTGGCCGATTACATAACCTTTGACCAGATTCAGGCGATCCGGCAGGGCATAACATTGGTTGCGAGTGAATACCAGTTGTCCATCACGCTCCATAGCGCGCAGACGACGACGCAAGGCTTCCAACGGCTCTTCATCTTTCAGCTTGAGGACCTTGGCCAACTCTTCACGGGACATGGGCTTTTCATGGCCCTTGATGAGTTCCAGGATCAACTCGCGACTGGCGATGGGGTTATCGTATTTTTCGGCCTCGCGTTCGAGGAAAGGATCTTTTTGAGACATAAGCAGGCCTTAGGGTAGGTGGTAACGGTGCCATTATATCGGAGGGGGGGGCGAATGGCATCCATCGGCTGCCTTTTGGCCAATCTCTCTGTCATACTATCTTCAGTTCGCTGGCATGATGAGACACAGAACTCATGAGTAAGGACACATTTGCCCAATCCGCCGCCTATCTCAAACAGGCGGTCCCTTTGATGATCAAGTACCAGATCCCCACGACGCCGGACAATTACCACCTGTGGTACAACTATGTCTCGGCCAGCATGCCCGAGCTCAACCAGGCGATTGATCAGGCAGTCAAAATGCAGGGAACCTGCTCGCTCACCACCTGCGAGCGACTCTATCACCAGTATCTGGCCGCTCAGGACGAGAAGCAGATGGAGGCGATGAAACTGAGCCTCGCCGCCATGGCCAACGAGCTCGGCCACTCCATGCAGGACGCCATCTCCGATACCGGCATGTTTCAGGAGATGCTCGACAAGAGTTTTGACAAGCTCAGCCGCATTGATGACGAGGGCTTCAGCCTGGAAGACACCATGGGGATCCTGCGGGAGCTGGTGCGCGAATCGAGGGATGTGCGCATGTCCACCATGCACTTTCGCAACCAGCTCAGCAATGCGGAGAAAGAGATCAAAGAGCTGCGGGCCGCGCTCAACGAGACACGCAAACTGGCCAACGAGGATGCCCTCACCAACCTGCTCAACCGCCGCGCCTTCGATCTGGAGCTGGAGGGGTTGATCCGCAGCCAGCACCCCTTCTCGCTGATCCTCGCCGATATCGATCGCTTCAAGAACTTCAACGACGAATATGGGCACCTGCTCGGCGATCAGGTACTGCGCGCCTTCAGCAAACGGCTGCGCGATGCCTGCAAGGAGGGGGTCACCGCCTATCGGCTGGGTGGGGAGGAGTTCGCCATGCTGGTCCCCCATCGCTCGCTGGCGCTGGCCAGACAGATGGCGGAGAGCATGCGCCGCGCCATCGAGCGGATGTCGATTCTGGATCGCAAATCGGGCCGCCGCATCGACCACATCACCGCCTCGTTTGGCGTGGGTGAGTTCAACGGTCAGGAGAGCGCAGACTGTCTGGTCGAACGTACCGATAAGCTGCTCTACAAGGCCAAGGAGCTGGGGCGCAACCGGGTGATGCCACTCCCTTCCTGATTTAGTCCCCTGTCCGACCGCAATGCTGTCTAGTCCTGAAATAGGTTTACACATTTTCAACTAACATTTCTCTACTCAGAACCCCCTATGTACCGCATCGGGGGTTCTGTATTTCAACGC
>NZ_JBFODU010000057.1:0-79675 GCF_040908505.1 Aeromonas sp. R1-2
TCTTCAGTCTGAGCGTGGATCATCGCGATCGGCTTGTCAGCATCGACGCTTTGACCCAGGCGGATAAAGTCGGTCAGACCGACCGCATAATCAAGTTTGTCACCGGCAGCGCGGCGACCACCGCCCATGGCGACCACGGCCAGACCCAGCTCGCGGGTATCCATGGCGGTCACGAAACCGCTGTTGGCCGCGAAGACCGGGCGCACGATGGCGGCTTTGGGCAGGTAAGCGTCGTAACGCTCCATAAAATCGGCCGGGCCACCGAGACCAGTCACCATGCGACCGAAGATCTCGGCCGCCTTGCCATTATCCAGCACCGCTTGCAGCTTGGTGCGGGCATCGCGCTCGTCGCTGGCAAGACCGGCGGAGATCAGCATCTCGGCACACAGCGCCATGGTCACTTCGTGGATCCGCGGGTTGCGGTATTCACCGGTCAGGTAGCGCACAGCTTCACGCACTTCCACCGCGTTACCGGCGCTGGAGGCTAGCACCTGGTTCATATCGGTCAAGAGCGCAGAGGTGCGGCAACCGGCACCGTTGGCCACGGCCACAATGCTCTTGGCCAGCTCTTCGGACGCTTCGAAGGTCGGCATAAAGGCGCCGGAGCCCACTTTCACATCCATCACCAACGCTTCGAGCCCGGAGGCGAGCTTCTTGGAGAGGATGGAGCCGGTGATCATCGCGATCGATTCGACGGTGGCGGTGATGTCCCGTACTGCATAGATACGCTTGTCAGCCGGGGCGAGATCGCCGGTCTGACCGATGATGGCCACGCCAGCCTCTTTCACCACTTTCAGGAAACGATCGTTGTCGACCGAGGTCTGGTAGCCGGGAATGGCGTCCAGCTTGTCGAGAGTACCGCCGGTGTGGCCCAGGCCACGGCCGGAGATCATCGGCACGAAACCGCCGCAGGCAGCGACCATCGGGCCAAGCATCAGGGAAACCACATCACCCACACCGCCGGTGGAGTGCTTGTCGACAATCGGGCCGCCCAGATTGAGGTGATCCCAAGTCAGCACCATGCCGGAGTC
The DNA here is from genome assembly GCF_040908505.1 of Aeromonas sp. R1-2. Taxonomy (NCBI): domain Bacteria; kingdom Pseudomonadati; phylum Pseudomonadota; class Gammaproteobacteria; order Aeromonadales; family Aeromonadaceae; genus Aeromonas; species Aeromonas sp. R1-2. The sequence goes on from NZ_JBFODU010000057.1 coordinate 1,032, forward strand.
GCGCATGGCGCAGGTCAGGGCGACCCGCTCATCCATTGTCATGTCTTTGAAGTAGACCGCCATCGCCAGCGCGGCAATCTGCCCCTCGCCGATGGTGTTATTGGTAATGCCCTGAACGAAGAATTGAATTTCTTGGGTACTGAGCGCTTCACCGTTGCGCTTCTTGCGAATAATTTCTTGAGGCAAAAACATCTTTCATTCCCTCCGCCATTGCTGGCGTTACACAAGCCTGAATCCTTGCCCGCACACCGCATGGTGGGGGCTAACAGGGCGGACAGCAGTCCGCCCTCTCATCAACCTATTAGTAACCGCTGGTGTTGGCCGGCTTGTCGCCATGCCCCAGAGTGGCCAGCAGACTGGCCAGCAGGCTGGATGCACCAAAGCGGAAGGTACGGGCGGATACCCAGTCATTGCCGAGGATCTCTTCGGCCATGGCCAGGTACTGACCGGCAACGGCGGCATCTTTCACGCCACCAGCTGGCTTGAAGCCGACTTTCGGATTCTTGGCCTTGATCACTTCCATCATGATGCGTGCCGCTTCCGGGGTCGCATTGACCGGCACCTTGCCGGTGGAGGTCTTGATGAAGTCGGCACCGGCATCGATACAGATTTCGGAAGCGCGACGGATCAGCGCCTCTTCTTTCAGCTCGCCGGTCTCGATGATCACTTTCAGCAGCACGTTGGCACCGCAGGCCTCTTTACAGGCTTTGACCAGATCAAAACCGATCTGTTCATTGCCAGCCATGAAGGCGCGATACGGGAACACCACGTCCACTTCGTCAGCACCGTAGGCGACAGCGGCACGGGTCTCGGCCACGGCGATCTCGATGTCGTCGTTGCCGTGCGGGAAGTTGGTCACGGTCGCAATGCGTACGTCGGCTGCGCCGATCTCACGCAGGGTTTTGCGAGCGATAGGGATAAAACGGGGGTAGATGCAGACAGCGGCGGTCAGGCCAGCCGGTGACTTGGCCTTATGGCACAGGTCGATCACCTTCTGATCGGTGTCGTCATCGTTCAGGGTGGTCAGGTCCATCAGGTTCAGGGCGCGCTGAGCGGCCACTTTCAGATCAGTCATTCTGTTCTCCAAAGTCTCGATTTAATCCAGATAACCGGGCACCACCATACCATCCAGCGATGGATGCACAGGCAGTAATCCCCAGCTATACGGGAATGGAATTACAGTGCGAAGGCACCGGCACTATCGGGATGCTATTCAAAACACCCTGCAGGCACTGCGACTGTAAATAAGGCAAGAGCCCTGTCACTTTCTTACAAAAGTGCGGACTTGGTTCCATGAAGACTTGAGAAAGGCCGACAACATCTGACCTGACTTCCCAATCAATTCCATTTGACCGCCAACACCCGATTTCATCGAGTATTAGTCATTGCCAGCACCCTGCTGGCAACGCCTATTTCAGCCGAGATACCCCCTGTTTGCAAGCCGGATTTGCCAATTTCAGAGGTACCTCACATCTGGCAAATCCAGGTCTAAAAAAGCCTTACGAAAAGAAACGAGTCAGGATCCAGGAGTAGGCCAATCCCCCCAGATAGACCCCGACGATCCCCATTACCCCGGACAAAACGGGAGGCGCCGGGATCGGCAATTTGAGGAAAGAAAACAACAAACCAACTATAAAGCCGGCCACCATCGCCAGTAGCACTTCATTCATATAACCTCCGATTTGACTCATTTTATTATTAGTTTAGATAGGAAAACGGTTGTCACCGCTCCATACGCGAACGCCACGGCAGATGCCGTGGCGTTCGTGTTTATACCCTGTCAGTCAGGCGGCGATTACATGCCGGACAGTGCCAGGAAGAAGCCTGCGATAGTGGCAGACATCAGGTTGGACAGAGAGCCAGCCAGTACGGCTTTCAGACCAAAGCGTGCAATGGTGCCGCGGCGGTTCGGCGCCATGGACCCCAGACCACCCAGCAGGATGGCAACAGAGGAGAGGTTGGCAAAACCACACAGCGCGAAGGAGATGATCGCCTTGGTGTGATCGGACATGGCCACACCGTTGATCAGCACTTCGTCTTTCAGGTACGGAGCGAAGTTCAGGTAAGCCACGAACTCGTTCACTACCAGCTTCTGACCGATGAAGGAACCGGCAACCACTGCTTCATTCCAGGGCACACCGATCAGGAAGGCCAGCGGGGAGAAGATCCAGCCCAGCAGCAGTTCCAGAGAGAGTTGCGGATAACCGAACCAGCCACCCACACCGGAGAAGATGCCGTTGATCATGGCAATCAGACCGATGAAGGCCAGCAGCATGGCGCCGACGTTCAGGGCCAGTTGCATACCGGCAGAAGCGCCAGCAGCAGCAGCGTCAATGACGTTGGCAGGCTTGTCATCCAGCTCGGCATCGGCAGAGCTTTCGTCGTAGTTCGGGGTCTCGGTCTCGGGAACCAGCAGCTTGGCGAACAGCAGACCACCCGGTGCAGCCATGAAGGAGGCAGCAATCAGGTATTCCATCTTCACGCCCATGGAGGCGTAACCGGCCAGTACGGAACCGGCAACGGAGGCCAGACCACCACACATGACGGCGAACAGCTCGGAGTCAGTCATCTTGGAGATGTAAGGACGAACCACCAGCGGCGCTTCGGTCTGACCTACGAAGATGTTGGCAGTTGCAGACAGGGATTCGGTGCGGGAAGTACCCAGTACTTTCTGCAGACCGCCGCCCAGCAACTTGATGACCATCTGCATGATGCCCAGGTAGTAGAGCACTGCAATCAGGGAAGAGAAGAAGATGATGACCGGCAGAACACGGAAGGCAAAGACAAAGCCGCCGCCACCGAACACTTCAAACATCTTGTTACTGACCAGACCGCCAAACAGGAAGTCGATCCCGTTCTGGCCGTAGCTGATCACGCTGGATACCGCGTCGGACACGCCGACCAGGATATCGCGACCAACCGGAACATAGAGAACAAACGCCCCCAGACCGGCTTGAATTGCGAACGCACCGACAACGGTACGGACGTTGATTGCCTTGCGATTGCTGGAGAACAGCACCGCGATAAGGACGAGCGTCGCCATCCCTACCAGACCCATGAACAAATTCATTATTATCTTCCTCTAGTAGCACCTGGCTTGTTAGCGAGTTGTTATTAAACCCAACTAATCAAGGGGAGCGCATTATACTAATTAAAGTCCGATAAAATAGAATGCTGGTCACATTTTATCGTTATCAAAATGTCCAAGTGTCACAAAATTAGACAGCAAACGATTTTTACGCTCATTTTTTTTCCTGACAACTAAATCAGGTGTTGCGAATTTGTTTCATGGCTATTGGTCATGATGGAAAATATGCCGGGCAGTTTCAAATAACACCTTGGTAACATCCGCCGATGATTCCTCCCGCAAGGTCATCAATATTTCCGCTATTTTCGGCAGCGCTTCCGGGGTATTCCGGGTGCCTTGCTCACCTTGTAACGGCATATCGGGCGAATCGGTTTCCAGCACCAGGGCCTCAAGCGGCATAGCCCGAAATACCTCTCGCGTCTTGTTTGCGCGCTCAAAACTGATCACCCCGCCCACCCCGAGTCGAAAGCCCAGTTGCCAGAAAGTCTCCGCCTGCTGCAACGAACCGCTGAAAGCGTGGATCACCCCGCCACGTGGCGGCTTGAAGCGGCGCAACAGCTTGGCCACAGTGTCATTGGCACGCACCGAGTGGATCATCAGGGGAAGCCCGACATCGGCAGCCAGCCGGACCTGAGCCTCAAACAGCGCAAGCTGCCCCTCCTGCGGCACGTGAGAACGGAGGTCCAGCCCACACTCGCCTATGGCCACCAGCCCGACAGGCTGGCTCATTACCAGCGTTCGCAGCCGCTCCATCACCCCCTCCCGCTGTTCACCGGCATACCAGGGATGAATGCCCAGACCATAAAAGAGGCCGTCATGTTGCTCTGCCAGTGCCATCACACGAGTCCAGTTATCCTCTGCGATGGCAGGAATGATATACTCCGTCACCCCCAATGCCCGACAACGGACCAGCAGTGCCTCCCTGTCCTGGTCAAACACCGGAAAGTCGAGATGACAATGGGTATCTATCAGCTGCATATCACTCACACCTGTTTGCGGTATTTAATGGGTCATTGAACATGATGAACAACAGAAACAACGGCTTTACCCTGATTGAACTGGTGCTGGTGATCATAGTGCTGGGGATCCTGGCCGTCACCGCCCTGCCCCGCTTTATCAATATCAAGGATGATGCCCTGAAAAGCACGGTCTCGGCGACCGCAGGCAGCTTTGCCAGTGCAGTTCAGCTGGCTAATGCTGGATGGGCGGTGAAAGTGCAGGGGCAAGCGATCGCGCTCTACAACCTGAGCAGCTTTGGTAAAGGCGATGTGGATATCAATCGATATGGTTGGCCGGCAGGCTCTGAAGAAGATCAGGGAAGCGTAGGAAGCGATACACCATATCAGCCGGGCTCAGGTAACCATATATCGGTTAGCAACCCGTCAGACTGTAAACTGCTCTTTACCGATCTGCTTGATGGAGACCAAACCGTCACCCCCATAGCTCCCAACGCAGTGAATATCCCAGAAGGGTTTGATTATCTATCCATGCAAGTCGGTTCAGGCCATCAAGATGAGGATGAAGGCAACGAGAAACACTTCAACTGCCGCTATATCCTACGCGACTCAATCAACCGCTTCCAAACCAGCTCGGCTTATCTAAACGGCCTCGGCTTCGAGTACAACAGTGTTACCGGCGCCGTGACCCGCAATTTTGATTGAGCTCAGCCTCTTCTGTGCAAGCTCGCTCTTTGCTTGAATCATCATCATAACGAACCGGCGTGCAGCAGCGCCGGTTCTCCTGAGTGAGCCCCCACTCCTCGCACCATGCATCGTAACGGGCCAGCCAACGTAGCAATACCCCTTTCATCGTCACACCTCCGCCAACAGGTTCAGGTCAAAAACCATCCTAATCAGAGTCGACAAGGTGAGCAAGCCATCCCCACTATTGCGCTCGGGCGAGATAAAAAAGAGCCGGTCAGCATGGCTGACCGGCTCTTTTAAGATTCCCTGAAGAGGTTACACGATGAGCGACAGCTCATCAGCCTCACAGACTCTTCAGCTTCTCTTCCGGCAGGGCCAGCTCGTCGTTGTGGTTGACGCCGATACCGCGCTCCAGCACATGACGGGCGATGGCGTGCGCCTCTTCCAGCGAGTGCATGCTGTAGGTGCCGCACTGATACTCGTTCAGCTCGGGGATCTTGGCCTGATCCTGCACGGTCAGCACGTCGCTCATGGCCGCCTGCCAGGCTGCGCCAACACGGGCTTCGTCCGGCGCGCCGATCAGGCTCATGTAGAAACCGGTACGGCAACCCATGGGGGAGATATCGATGATCTCCACGCCATTGCCGTTCAGGTGATCACGCATAAAACCGGCGAAAAGGTGCTCCAGCGTATGGATACCGCGCTCGGAGAGGATCTCCTGGTTCGGCACACAGAAACGCAGGTCGAACACGGTAATAGTGTCCTTGTTCGGGGTCTGCATGGTCTTGGCCACACGCACCGCTGGCGCCTCCATACGGGTGTGGTCAACGGTAAAACTGTCCAATAACGGCATTTCTGACTCCTGATTTGGTTACCAGAACCAGCCCCCACGGGAGAGCTGATCCTTGCATTGACGGTACTGGGCGCCGTAGCGCTGGGCGCGAGCCTCTACCTTGCGAGAGGTCTTCATCAACCACCCCTTGCTGCGATAGCTGCCACGCCGGTAGCCACCCCACCCTTCGTGATAGTTGAGGTACTGGCCATAGGCATCCCACTTGGAGGTGCCATTGAGCCGCTGGGCTTTGCTAGTGTACCAACCCATAAAATCGATGGCGTCGGCAAAATCATCGCGGTCACTCCAGCTGTTGCCGGTTTCTCGCTGGTAATCGGCCCAGGTTTCATCTTTGACCTGAGCATAACCATAAGCCGAACTGGCCCGCCCGGTCGGGATGAAGAGGAAATACTGCATCGGCGGCTGGGCATCATGTACGTAAGAGGACTCCTGATACATCATGGCCATCACCACATGGATCGGCGTCCCCCATTTCTCGTTCATCTTGAGCGCGGCCTTGTGCCACTCAGGCTTCTCGCGAAAGATCTGGCACAGATTCTCCGGCTGGGCCGGTGGACGGGTACTGCAAGCAGTCAGGCCCGCCAACAGGCTGGCGACCACCAGGAAGCGCATCCACCCCATCAAATCAGGTCGCACTTCACGCATCAGGTCAGGTAAAGAGATAGCCAAGGTCAGATCGCGTCTTCGTTCTCTTCGCCGGTACGGATACGAATGACACGCTCCACCTCGCAGACGAAGATCTTGCCATCACCAATCTTGCCGGTGCGGGCGGTGTTCTGGATCGCTTCCAAACAGGCATCGAGATCCTCGTCCTGCACCACCAGCTCCACCTTCACTTTCGGCAAGAAGTCGACCATATATTCGGCGCCGCGATAGAGCTCGGTATGGCCCTTCTGGCGGCCGAAGCCTTTGACTTCGGATACGGTCATGCCGTTGATGCCGATCTCGGCCAGGGCCTCGCGCACATCGTCCAGCTTGAACGGTTTGATGATGGCTTCAATCTTCTTCATGGTGACTCCTTACCAGTTCTGTTTGCCGAACCCGGATGTAATGGGGTAACGGCGATCCTTACCAAAGTTGCGAGCCGTAATGCGGGGCCCGACCGCCGCCTGACGGCGCTTGTATTCGTTAAGATCCACCAAGCGGATCACCTTGCGCACCACCGCTTCCTCGAACCCTTCTGCCACCATGTCGGCGACCGAGGCATCCTCTTCCACGTAACGCTTGAGGATGGCATCGAGGATTTCGTATGGCGGCAGGCTGTCCTGATCCACCTGATCCGGCGCCAGCTCCGCTGAAGGAGGACGGTCGATAACCCGCTGCGGGATCACATAGTCAACCGAGTTGCGATATTCGCACAACTTGAATACCAGCGTCTTGGGCACATCTTTCAACACGTCGAAGCCACCGGCCATGTCGCCGTACAGCGTGGCATAGCCGACCGCCATCTCGCTCTTGTTACCGGTGGTCAGCACGATACGACGACGCTTGTTAGAGAGCGCCATCAGCAGCACACCGCGGCAGCGGGCCTGCAGGTTCTCTTCGGTGGTATCGCGGGCGGTGCCTTCAAACAGCGGCGCCAGCTGGGTCATAAACCCTTCGAACATCGGCTCGATGGAGATGATGTTGAACTCAACCCCCATCCGCTCGGCCTGCTCCTTGGCATCTTCCACACTCATCTGGGCGGTGTAGCGGAACGGCATCATCACCGCCTGCACCCTGTCGGCACCGATGGCATCGGCCGCAATGGCCAACGTCAGCGCCGAGTCGATGCCTCCGGATAGACCCAGCACAGCACCGTGGAAACCGTTCTTGGTAACGTAGTCGCGCACTGCCAGCACCAGCGCCTGATAGGTCTCGGCCAACGGCTCCAGCGGCGCAGCGGGCTCCCGCTCTTTCACCGGCTGGCCATCGGCAAAGCGTACCAGCGCCAGCTCTTCGGCAAACGGTGCCAGTTTGTGGCTCAGCTCGCCCTGGCTGTTGAACACCTTGGAGCAGCCGTCGAAAATCAGCTCGTCCTGACCGCACACCTGATTGAGGTAGACCAGCGGCAGACCGGTCTGATCGCAGCGTTCGGCCATCAGCTCGCGGCGGATCCAGGGTTTCTCCTGATCGTAGGGCGACGCATTGATGGTGAGCAGCAGTTCGGCCCCCGCTGCCTTGGCGGCCAGCGCCGGGCCCGGTTGCCACAGGTCTTCGCAGATGAGCAGCCCTAGCTGGTGACCCCGGAACGGTACCACGCAGGTCTCGGTCGCGGCGGTAAAGTAACGCTTCTCATCAAACACGCCGTAGTTGGGCAAATCCTGCTTGAAGTAACGGGCAATCAGCTGGCCCTGCTCATAGAGGGAAGCCGCGTTGTAGAGCGCCTCTCCTTCACGCCAAGGGTGACCCACCAAAATGGCACAGTTGCCCTGCCATTCGGCAACACGAGCCAACGCGGCTTCGACCCGGATCATCAGATCGGCACGCAACAACAGATCTTCCGGTGGATAACCGGTGAGGGCCAGCTCGGAGCAGACAAGCAGATCGGCACCTTGCTGTTCGGCTTGAGCTGCCGCAGCGAGCACTTTGTCAGTGTTATCTTCGATGGCGCCTACCGTCAGATTCAACTGGGCAAGCATCAGAGAGAGGGCTTTTGCCATGGCGATGCATCTTGTATTCGAAAATGATGGGGAATGATAAAGAAAAGGGGGGCAATCTGCCAGTTCAAGACAGGCGTAACCGTGTGACAGCAACCAGCGGGAAGGATAAGCTGTACATAGTCACGGAACGACAGGTCTTCGCAGATATGAAAAACGCCGGATTTACCCTGATGGAATTGATGATAGCCATTGCGCTGGGCGTCATTCTGTTGGGGATTGGTATTCCTTCCCTCTCTAACCTGCTTGGCAGCAATAATTTGGCAACCCAGGAAAAAAGCCTGCTAAACCACTTAAACTATGCCAGACAACAGGCTATCTCCAACCAGCAGACCGTCACGCTTTGCCTGACCACCACCAACGGGACTGATGAGGAGTGTGTTACCGGCGGAGCAACTCGGCTGTTAGTCTTTATCGACAGCGATAGGGACCAAAAGCTCAATGGCAGCGAAACAACTCTGACGGCAAGCCCCGAGTTTCCGGCACAACTGGCTATTTCCGCCGATACGCATTCCGCCGATGTAAAGTCCCTGCGCTTCCTCCCTGATGGCACCCTGGCTTCTGCCAATAAGGTTACATTTTCACTCTGTATCAGCGGCGAAAAGGGCATTGATATTGACGTTATGCCTGCCGGGCGTGCCCACAGCCAGACAAGTGGTGCTGTATGTCCATGACCTGCGTTAACCACAGTGGAACTCGAATGAGCACAAGGAGATCCATTTCAATCCAATAGCTATGCTTAGAGTCTCCTTTGAACAAGGACTCATACGCTATGGCACGAAATGGATTTACCCTGCTTGAGTTTTTAATATCTGCAAGCCTGACAACCATCCTGCTGACCTTGGGACTGCCATCATTGGCAAATCTGCTGACATCTACCGACAGCGACATCTACACAAGAAACCTGCAGGACCACCTGATCTTCGGCCAACGGCAAGCCATCACACAGCAGCAACCCGTCACAGCATGTCTTGCCATGCCTGTCAGAAACTCCACAAAAGAAGGCTGTGTACTCGCAAATCAAACCGGCGCCCAGCGCATGCTTGTCTTTATCGACATCAATCAGGATCGCCAATTCGATATTGCAAGTGGCGATATCTTGTTATCAGCAACAGAACCCTTTCTTGAAAAACATACCGTGACGGCCAATCGACAATTTGTGCGATTTAGTCCAGATGGCACTGCGATTGGCACCAACATGACACTCCGGTTTTGTATCGACCAGGCACCCCGAGTCGATATCATCGTTTCCCCATCCGGCAGAAGCAGAAGCGAAAAAAAGGAGCTGAGTTGTTCTTAGCACCTTTACCCTACTCAATAACCAACGTTATCTGGGTTGGATTTCATCTTGTTTTTTTGCATCAGCCAGCGAAAAGGTAGCCGCCAAAGGAACGCACTCGATTACCTCTGTGACAAGATGCACCACCCCATCAATCTCATAACCTTTCTGTTTAAACACCCTGACCAGATTTGCCTTGCTCGTATCAGCAACCGGTTGCTGCAACACCATCTGCACGCCACCTTCCAGAGTGACATAACATTTCATGTCTTCCGTTTGAGCATGAACCAACAAGGGTAAGCCCACACACCAGAGCAGCATGCGTTTCATCCCTGTTCTCCTTCATAGAGATAGATTTTCTTGGGGGACATATCCATTTTTGCCTCTTCCGCACCTTGTGAGCATTCTCCTTCACCGGTACAGCGCTCAGGCTCTCCCTTCCCATCATCTTTGAGGATGACCTCCTTGCCCGGAGCACCACCTATAATCCTGATCCGGCCATCATCCCCACCATGAATAACCAGATCATCAGCAACCTTATTTTGCACCTCTACGTAACGCTGAATAACTTCCTGATTGTTGCTATCCAGTACATATTTGAACGAAGTGCCATAGTGCATATCAATCATATATTGGCGCATGGCACCGATCGATTGAATCGTACATTGTTGGAAGTCCTGTACCTGAGGCAAAAAGGAGGTGAAATAGAGCTTGCCTTGCAACACCAAACCAGCCCCCATTGATTTTTCACCGTTTTCATTGAGCCAGAATTTCCATCCCAACTTGCTGGTCAACGCCTTGGTGGTGTTTACAATCTGCTCTTCATTCAAACCCGTAAAGGGATCGCTGGTCACATCGTAGAGATCGTTCAGTGTGATACTTGATGGCACCGCTGGTTCAGACGTTGCCCCAAACAAGGTTGGATTAACATTGTAGTCACGTAGCATCACATACACATTTTGGGTTGTCGCCTCCGAGGAGGGGCGGTTTCTATCACCACTGCCTATCAATACGGCATCAAACGGACGCTCGCTGTAAAGATAATTTGTCCCATCATACTTCCAACCTTTATTGATGGTGCGCACCAATACGGGCTGGGTAAAGAAACGGCGATCATCTTCCAGCTTCTTGGCAGTTCCACTTAAATGTGCATTTCCCAAACTGGCAAACTTGATGGCCGTCCATTTGGATTTTTCTGTCCCCTTCATGTCGATGCGCCAGATCTGACCGCCGGTATCACCCGCATAAACCCGGTCAGATACACCATCTCCATCGCTGTCCAGCACAGAAACAGCGCCTGGCATGCTATAAACCATGCCTGCAACCTGTTTGTTGGTTGCACTGGCCACATCTGGGGTAAAGCTTAACAACAGCGTGCCGGCCTCAGCATCCACGATATAAATACCCAACCCTTCACTGTCTTCAGCCCCCTGGCCCAAATAGCTCTTGGCCTGATCATAACCTCCAGAGAATATCAGGACTGGCTTATAGGTTTTTTTACCATTGGTTTCTGTGTAATAACCAGGAATGAACGCAACCTCGGGGATCGACCAGGTTTCGCCCAGGTTGCTGAAACCGGCGCTGTTTTTATCCAACCGCCACATAAGCGAAGGGGAGTCCGGATCGGATATATTCAACGCATAATAGGCCTTGCCACCACCGCGCAACCCGGTAAATAACCACACTTTGTCACCTTGTGACGACTTGATATGACCATCTTTGACTTGCTCATTGACCAGCACAGTGGGCGATGAATCTACACCATATAGATGAGCCGATGAATCCAGGTTTTCTCGCAGCGCTTTCTGATTGGCAATAAATTGATAGGGCATAACGGCCCAGCTTTCATCAACCGTGGTGCCGCTGTCTTTAAACATATGCAAGAAGCCGGCATTACTTCCCATCACAATGCGTAAGTCAGGTGTACATGTAGTCTGTCCTGTCGACTTTGTACAACCGTAGTTGATCACTAATGGCCGTGAATGCAACGGGTCACCAAGAATATGCTCCCGATTATCTGTTCTATCACCATCCTGATTCTCATCAAACGCATCAATACCCTTGGTCCAATTAAGCAGGTCATCCATGCTATCAGCACTATCAAGTTTCATGACAGTGCGTAGCTGCGTCGCCCCGCCTGCCATACCCTCAAGAGCAGACTTGCTAAAGGGAGTTAATGTATTAGTGGAAGGGGGAATAATATAAAGATTGCGATTGGTTTTAGCTGCCAGCATCTCTTGTACCCCACCCTCGGCAACCTTGTTACCATCACTGGTGGATGACCAATAGGTTCTTGCTGACTCAAGAATTGTTCCATCACTGGATATCGCAGGTAAGCCACTCTGATCGACTACATAACCCTTATCTGGATTCAGAACCAGCTTTTTAAGATTGCCCTTCCATCGTGGACCAGAACCAGGCTCAAACATTGCATAATAAATATTATTCAGACTGCGAGTACGGTCAAAGTTATTAGTGGCAATGGCGGGAGAGACCAACGAGGTATTCATTTTCAAGATAGCTAGTAATGATGATTTTAATGCTTCGTTAAGTTGGGTTGCATCGGTTGCTGGATAGTATTTACCCCCACCACGACGAGCGGTCTCTGCCAATAATGCACCGGCCCCCTTAATTGCTTCATCTCCAAAACCCACGGTGAATGTTGTGACTGTTTGTTTGCCTATAGCCGAGGTGTTTACATCATTGTTTTTCATATATCCGGCAAGTGCAGCAAGATAGCTTTTTTCACCAGAAGACCCATAACTAACCAAGCCGCCATAAGCAACCTTATCCTCTGTAGATAACGTGCTGATCAGGTTGACGACAAGGGAATCTGCTGCTTTATCATTGGTTGGTTCACCATCTGTCATATAGATGATATAACCATTATTGGAACATTTATCATAGGGGGTTTTATATATACCCGATGTTACTTCAGCATTGCTATCCCGCTTTGGAGTACGATTTACATCATCGTCACCAAAGTACACCCCCAAACCGCCAAAGTATCTATATGATTCATATAGTGTTTCACATAAGGGAGTCCAAGTGTCAGAGCTCAAACTATTTACCTTGTCAATCAAATCCTGCGCACCGCTTTTACCAGAGGTGAGGATGGCATCGTTACCTACAATATTACGGATTATTCTTCCGCCATTTCTACTACCTGGTTCATTGCCATCATTGTAGTTAAAAACAGCCAGACCAAAATCGACAGCTGGCGTAGCCAAAACCAGTTCTTTGACTGCATCCTGAGCAACTTTCAATCGAGTTTGTGTTGACACACCTGTACTACCGTAATACCAACGGACATAATTTGCCGTAAATAATGAGATCTGGGTAGAACTACCACTAGCAAGAGCATTGGCTACATTTGATGTGTAAAACCAGCTTCCCGTTGTGCGATTTGGCTTGTCAACGGGATAACCATCAACAATATATGTTGAATATGGACCTGAATATTGATTGTTTGCGTTTTTCTCATCAATATCTTGCTGGCAATCTGCAATTATTATACTGTAAATATCAAAATCATTTAGAGAACGCCAACGCCCCTTTCTATTTTTATCATATATTTCATATCCCCAAACTCGTGACTGAAATCGGCCCACATTATTTAGAGGGCCTTTAGATGTCGCACATGCATTTAAATTCTCACTAAAACGTTTGGTACTGTTGATAGTGGGAACTTTTCCATCACTGGAGAAATATATGAAGCGATTACTATTATTAACATCTGGATCATTAGCCAATGATGGATAACTTATCGATGAGTCATAAGGCTCTTTAGCAACTTCGGTTGTATTTTTCATACTCCCCGAGTTATCGAAAATAAAGAGCACCTTAGGGCGGAAGTCCCCCGCCTTGGCAAAGTCATAAATAAACAACTCGGTATCATCGGAATAACCAGTACCTACCGCCAAAGATCCCCCTGATATTCCGCAACACAATACCAGCAAGCTTGTAAACAAACAGTTCCTTATGTTCATCACCCGCTCCCTAATTGGCACTGAGCAGGGGTTGTTCTACCCCGGCAGTAAAGGTCATTTGGCTATTCACCTTGCCATAAGCACTGGATGTGGTGGCTTCAGCATAACGACAAGCTGGCGTTACATTCTGGCTACTGGCTTCAAATTTTCGTTTGCATACACTTTCTGTATTGACTGTCAAAGTAGTAGCAGGAGTGGTAGTGCCTATTGCCGCCGAAGTACCAATTGCCTGCGTTGCAATTTGTGTTGAGAGAGAAGTATCGCTCAATGCAGACTCCAGAGTACCTTCAACTTCGTGCTCCGCTCGTTGCAAACTGGCACTAGAACCCGCCATCTTCAGACTCATACCACTGGATTGCATGACGACTACCGCAATCAGAGTCAAGGGAACCAGAATAACCAGTGCAACAATCAATGCTACACCCTGGTTTTTTTTAACCAATCTCATGTTCCACCTCGGGTGGTTATTTGTTGATTGCGTAATGCAATACTGCTTTCCAAGAGCAGACGGCGATAACCATCACCACCACCATTAACCGTAATATTACCGAGTTGATAGCTATTGTTATTCTTATAGCGACTTGATTCCCGAGCGGCTCTAATCAGTAAGAAAAGCCGAGCCCCCAATACTCGCCCCTCATTCCAGCGCTGTGTTGTCATTTGGTCCGTTGATATATATCTGTCTATGCGCCCATCAGGGATCAAGGAGTCGTCAACACCATACATCAGCACCATATGTTCAACCCCTTCCGCCATGGCGCCACCAATCAGAGAAGAACCACCATTGACGGTCAAATAGCGCTTGCGCAAAACAGGAATGCCATCTTCTTGCGACAAGTAATAAATGTAGTGTTGGTATTCCCAGATCTGGCTCTCATTATTGGCACCAAAGAGTGGTCGGGTTTCACTCCCCTTGATGACTCTCGCCTCCTGACTATTGGTTGCCATATAAAAGCGGTTTGTATCCAATCCCTCTGATGCTGGTATAGGACGCCCTACCAGTCGCTTGATACTGATTACATCGGAGTTTGCCACTCGATCGTTGGCATCAATACAAGTAAAACCACTCAATCCTTTGCTTGCGGAGACCCGTGAAACCCAAAGCCCGCGAATTGGCCCAAGAGGTGATGGCAAACTACCGACAGAGCGCTCATCCAGACAATCACTGGCTGATAAAATGGTACTGCCAGTGCTGAGCGACAGTGAGGAGCCAACCTGGGTTGATTGGCCGGTATAGGCGCCAAAAAAACCGGCCCATTTGATATCCTGACTAATCAGCCGAATGGCCAATCGACCATTTTCCTGTAATTCACTTTGATCAAAGGCATCTTCAGAGCTGGAGCGAGACATCACAAAAACTGTGAATACCCCCGCCAACAAAAATAGACCGAGCAGCATAGCGACCAGCCACTCTACCAGCGTGAAACCGCGAGAATTCATAAAGTCGTCGTCAGAATAAACTGGCGCCTCGAAAGATTATTTGCTGTCGAGAGTTGACATTCATTGATCAGCGTTGCCGCGGCGGCGGCAGCCCCCCCATCAGATATATCTTGTTTGCCAGCCCAGAATATCCCGACAGCCAATACATTATTAGCCCGCCGCACCACGCAGCCTATCGGTGAATTCAGGGAGGATGCAGCCCCCGAAACACTGGCCCCAAGCAGAGCTTGTTGCCAGTAGTGAAGGTCGGCATTACGTAAATCTGCAGCACTGCACGCACTGATTGTGCCATCTGCAGCGGCGCATGTCGGGCGTGGCAAGTTGGCGGCAAGATTGACGGTCACTGCACCGGATGCGGCCCAGCTATCGCGATTTATCCGTACCCGCTCAACCATATCGTTTGCCAACCAGCTGGCGATAGTACGCTGGCGAGCTTCATAACTGGCAAATTTTGAATGGGTTTGCAAAGCAACCAGACCAAGCAGCCCCAACGACAGGATGACTGCGGTGATCATCACCTCCAGCAGACTGAATCCTCTCTCATGTGGTGAAACATGAATGACCATGGGCTATTCCCAACAGCTATTGCTAGCTGCACCGGAAGCACTTTTGACACCCAACTGATTAATGGAAAACACCGTGCAATCGGTATCTTTGACTTGGGCTGTCGTCGCGCCAGCACTGGCTGACAAGGTGTAGGTGTTGCCTGATACGGCAATGGATAATTGATACAGGCCATTCTCAGATGCACTACTGATACCAAGAGCAGCTGCAGAGGATGCATACTGATTGAAATCCATAAAATAGGTTTCTTGCCGATTGGCTGCATTGAGCAGCATGGCCTTGGCTTCGACACGATAACTGGTCAGCACATATTGCTGATAGGCGGGATAAGCGATGGTGCCAAGAATCGCCACGATGGCGATGACAATCATCAACTCAATAAGAGAAAAGCCACGAAAGTATCCAATCATATCCCATCCTTGGTGACAGACTGCTTCATAAGTTTAACGCCGAGCCTGTCTCTTGAACAAACCCGGCGTCATTATCAACACACTTTATTCTTAAGCCTTCCTGGCTGCACTCAAATTATTCTAAGTTCGGGAGGAACCTCAAAGACTACGTTCTCTTCACGGCCAGGATGCTCGGCAACCACCTTGCCTCCCAGCTCCCGCAGGCGGGCAATCACGTTTTGCACCAGCACCTCGGGTGCAGAAGCACCAGCGGTGACGCCGATCGCCTTCACCCCTTCCAGCCAGCTCGCCTCGATCATCGACGCATCGTCGATAAGATAGGCTCGGGCACCTACCTTCTCGGCCAGCTCGCGCAGACGGTTAGAGTTGGAGGAGTTGCGAGACCCCACCACCAGCATGGCGTCCACCAGCCCCGCCATCTCCCGCACCGCATCCTGACGGTTCTGGGTGGCGTAGCAGATATCATCCTTGCGCGGCCCCTGGATCTTGGGGAAGTGCTTGCGCAGCGTATCGATGACGTCAGAGGTCTCATCCACGCTCAGAGTGGTCTGGGTGACGAAGCAGAGGTCATCCGGATTCTTCACCTTGAGCTTGGCCACATCTTCCGGCGTCTCCACCAGATACATGCCGCCTTCGCGATTCTCGTACTGCCCCATGGTCCCGATCACCTCGGGGTGGCCGGCATGACCGATAAGCACGGCTTCTGAGCCCTTGCGGCTGGCGCGATGGACTTCCATATGCACCTTGGTCACCAGCGGACAGGTGGCATCGAATACCTTGAGTGCGCGGGACTTGGCCATCTCGCGCACTGTCTTGGCCACGCCGTGAGCAGAGAAGATGACGATGCTGTCGTCTGGCACCTCGTCCAGCTCCTCGACGAAGACAGCGCCCGCCTCTTTCAGCTTGTTCACCACATAGCGGTTATGCACCACTTCGTGGCGGACATAGATGGGGGCACCGAACTTCTCCAGCGCGCTCTCGACAATGCTGATGGCGCGATCGACACCAGCGCAAAAACCGCGAGGGTTAGCGAGCAGAATATCCATTAATGCACCTTCTCCTCATCATCAACGCCCAGGATCTCCACCTCAAAGGTCACGGTATGACCGGCCAGCG
The DNA here is from genome assembly GCF_040908505.1 of Aeromonas sp. R1-2. NCBI lineage: Bacteria > Pseudomonadati > Pseudomonadota > Gammaproteobacteria > Aeromonadales > Aeromonadaceae > Aeromonas > Aeromonas sp. R1-2. Next base: position 18,053 of record NZ_JBFODU010000057.1, read on the forward strand.
GATGGTTGAAATCGACCGTCACCGACATCCCGGCTACCGCCCGGATGATACCCGGCAGCTCGCTGCCATTGGGCTGATCGAACAGGATGATGGTGCCGACTTTTGGCTCTACATCAGCACCAAACTTGGCGCGATCCAGATGGTAGATGTTGTCGGGGTTGGAGAGACCAAAGGCCTCTTCCGGCGCCAGAGTAAAACTCTTGCTCTCCCCTTCGCTCAGCCCCAGCAGACACTGCTCGAAGGTGGGAGTCAGGCTGCCATCGCCCATCCGCAGGCGGGCAGGTTTGCCGTGCAGTGCAGTGCTGTCGGCAACCGAGCCATCTTCCAGCTTGATGGAGAAGTGGAACAGCACGCAGCTGTTAGCGGTGATCTGCTGGCTCATGCCTGCTCCTTTTTCTCACCACGGAAACCGTCCAGCACGATCATGGCGGCCCCGATAAAGATAAAGCTGTCGGCCAGATTGAATGCCGGCCAGTGCGCACGCTGCCAGTAGAAGTCGAGGAAATCGACCACATGGCCCAACACCAGTCGATCAAAGACGTTGCCGAGGGCGCCGCCGATGATGAGTGAATAGGCGATACCGCTCCAACGCTGGGTCACCGACTGCTTGCGCAGCCAGTGGATCAGCAATCCACAGATGGCAAAAGCCAGCACCGCGAAGAACCAGCGCTGCCAGCCCCCCTGATCAGCCAGAAAGCTGAATGCGGCCCCCTTGTTGTAGACGTGAACCAGATTGAAGAAGGGGGTGATCTCCACCCCCGGGTAACCAAATGGCAGCAACTTGACCACGGCGAGCTTGCTCGCCTGGTCCAGTACAAAGGCCAGCACTGCCAGCCACAGCCAACGCAGGCCGCTTTTATGTTGAGTCATGTTCATCAGGCAAATTGACGAGTTTCGCCGTCACCCTCAACGTTGGTCACACAGCGACCACAGATCTCTTCGTGACCCGCGATGGTGCCCACATCTTCTACATGGTGCCAGCAGCGATCGCACTTGGCGGCAGCAGACTGGGCCACGCTCAGCCACAGGTCATCACGCTCGGTCGCCACAGAGCCTTCCGGCGCAGTGTCAGCCTCCACAACCTTGGCTTTGGAGGTGAGCAGCACGAAGCGCAGTTCATCAGCCAGGGCATTCAGGCGTGCAGCCAGCTCCGGCTTGGCGAACAGGGTCAGTTCGGCCTGCAGGGAGCCGCCGATACGCTTCTCGCCACGGGCCACTTCCAGCGCCTTGTTCACTTCACCACGCACGGTGAGGATCTCGGCCCAGAAATCGTCGTTGAGGGTTTCACCCGCTTCCAGCCCGAACAAGCCGTCGTACCACTCTTCGGTGAAGACGAACTCGCCGCGCTCACCCGGCAGCAGGGCCCAGATTTCATCAGCGGTGAAGCTCATGATCGGTGCCATCCAGCGCACCATGGCCTCGGCAATGTGATAGAGGGCGGTCTGGCAGGATCGACGGGCCAGGCTGTCAGCCTTGGCGGTGTACTGGCGATCCTTGATGACGTCCAGATAGAAGGAGCCCATCTCGATGGAGCAGAACTGCATCAGCTTCTGGGTTACACCGTGGAAGTTGTACTCATCGAATGCCGCCATGATCTCGGCCTGTACCGCTTTGGCACGACCCACAGCCCAGCGATCCACCACCACCATGTCGGCAGGTGCCACCATGTCGGTCGCCGGATTGAAGCCGTTCAGGTTGGCCAGCAGGAAGCGGGCAGTGTTGCGAATACGACGATAAGCATCGGCAGAGCGCTTGAGGATCTCGTCGGAGACAGTCATCTCGCCGGTGTAGTCAGTGCTCGCTACCCACAGACGCAGGATGTCGGCACCCAGCTTGTTCATCACGTCCTGCGGGCTCACCACGTTGCCGATGGACTTGGACATCTTGCGACCCTGACCATCCACGGTGAAGCCGTGAGTCAGCACCTGGTTGTAGGGAGCCTTGTCTTTCATGGCCACACCGATCATCAGGGAGGACATGAACCAGCCACGGTGCTGGTCAGAGCCTTCCAGATACATGTCGGCTGGCTTGCCGTTAAACTCGGGACGGGCATCAACCACGGAAGCGTGGGTAGAACCGGAGTCGAACCAGACGTCGAGGGTATCAGGCACTTTCTCGTAGTTGTCGGCATCGGCACCCAGCAGCTCGGCCTTGTCCAGATCCCACCATGCCTGAATGCCGGACTGCTCGACCCGCTTGGCGACTTCGTGCATCAGGCGCACGGATTCCGGGTGCAGTTCCTGGGTCTCTTTATGGACGAACAGGGAGATGGGCACACCCCAGGTGCGCTGACGGGAGATACACCAGTCAGGACGGTTCTCGACCATCGCTTGAATGCGGTTTTTACCCCAAGCCGGTACCCAGCCGCTCTGGCCTTGCTGGGCAATACCGTCCTTCTCGATGCGCTCGATCTCTTCCAGTGCGCGCTTGCGCAGACCCTTCTGCTCCATGCTGATGAACCACTGTGGAGTAGCACGGAAGATGATCGGGGTCTTGTGACGCCAGCAGTGCGGATAGGAGTGGTTGAACACCTTGTGGTGCAGCAGGGCGCCGCGCTCGGTCAGCACTTCGATCACGGAGGCATTGGCCTTGAACACATGCTGGCCGGCAAACAGTTCGGTATCCGGCAGGTAAACACCGTTGCTGCCAACCGGGTTGGCCACTTCCAGACCGTACTTCTGACCGACCACGAAGTCTTCCTGACCGTGGCCAGGGGCGGTGTGTACGGCGCCGGTACCGGCATCCAGGGTGACGTGATCACCCAGAACCACCGGCACATCGAAGCTGTAGAAGGGGTGGTTGAAGCGCAGCAACTCGAGCGCGGCGCCCTTGGCATAGCCCAGATTGTGGAACTTCTCGATACCGGCGCGATCCATCACATCCTTGACCAGCTCGGCGGCCAGGATCAGACGCTCGGGGTGCTCACCTTCAACCTGCACCAGTGCGTAATCCAGATCGGCGTGCATGGCGATGGCGCGGTTGGCTGGCAGGGTCCACGGAGTGGTGGTCCAGATCACCGCAGAGATCGGGCCCTTGCCAGTGTGGCCTTCGGCGCAGTCAAACTTGGCGGCAACGCCCGCCTCGTCGACCGCCTTGAAGCGCACGTCGATGGAGGGGGAGTTCTTGTCGTAGTACTCAACCTCGGCTTCAGCCAGCGCGGAGCCGCAATCGGTACACCAGTGCACCGGCTTGGAGCCTTTGTGCAAGTGGCCGTTTTCAACGATCTTGGCCATGGAGCGGATGATGTTGGCTTCGGTGCCAAAATCCATGGTCAGGTAGGGGTGTTCCCAGTCGCCCAGCACACCCAGACGGATGAAGTCGGTCTTCTGCGCTTCGATCTGGGTCTTGGCGTATTTGCGGCACTCGGCGCGGAATTCGGCAGCGGAAACCTTCTCGCCCGGCTTGCCGACCATGCCTTCCACTTTCAGTTCGATAGGCAGACCGTGGCAATCCCAACCCGGCACATAGGGGGAATCGAAACCGGAGAGGCCCTTGGACTTGATGATGATGTCTTTGAGGATCTTGTTGACCGAGTGACCGATGTGAATGTTGCCGTTCGCATAGGGGGGGCCATCATGCAGAATGAAAGAAGGCTTGCCCGCTTTGGCGCGGCGAATAGCGCCGTAGAGATCCTGATCATACCAACGCTTCAGCATGTTGGGTTCGCGCTTGGCCAGATCGCCACGCATCGGAAACTCGGTTTCCGGAAGATTCAGGGTGTGTTTATAGTCGCTCATCAGTCCTGGGTTCCCTTCTTTTCTAAAAGAGTGCTGGGTAAATTGAATTGTGGCAGCCCGAACCAGGCTCGGGCCGCCAGGGCATCTCGTTCGATCTGCTCTTTCAAGGCAGTGAAAGAGGCAAACTTCTGCTCTTCGCGCAGCTTGTGGCGAAGCAGCACCTTGACCTGCTGACCATATAGATCACCAGAAAAATCAAATAGATGTACTTCCAATCTGGCTTGTGTACCGCTCAAGGTCGGCCGTACACCCACATTGGCTACACCGGGGAAGGTCTTGCCGGAACATATCACTTCCACCGCAAACACGCCACCGACCGGGATCACCTGGCGCTTGAGGGCCAGATTGGCGGTGGGAAAACCTATGGTGCGCCCCAGCTTGTCGCCGTGAGCCACCCGGCCGCTGATGGTGTAGGGACGGCCAAGCATCAGCTCCACTTCCGCCATCCGGCCCGCCTTAAGGGCTTCACGCACCAGGGTGCTGCTGACCCGCTGCCGTTCGAGCTGGAAGCTCTGGGTACTGATCACCTCGAAGCCGAAGCGATGACCCGCCTCCTCCAGCAGGTGGAAGTCCCCTTCCCGCCCCTTGCCGAAGCGAAAATCATCGCCGACCACCAGATAGCGCACCCCGAGCTTCTCCACCAGCAACTGCTCGATGAAGGTCGAGGCACCCTGCTCGGCAAAGCGGTGGCTGAAGCGCACGCAGAGCATGCGATCGATATGCAGCCCCTTGAGCGCTTCGTACTTTTCCCGCAAACGGCTCAGCCGGGCGGGCGCTGCCGTGCCGGCAAACAGCTCCAGCGGCTGCGGCTCAAACAGCATGACGCAGGCGGGCAATCCCAGCTGGGCCGCTTTCTCCTTGAGACGTGCCAATACCGCATGGTGACCCTGATGAACCCCATCAAAGTTGCCAATGGTTAATACACATCCCCGGTGACGGGGCTTGAGATTGTGAATGCCGCGAATAAGCTCCATCAGTGCCTTGTGCGTTGCTGCCATGGAAATCGGCGGATTATATATCAGGCAGCAGGCAGGGTCAGCCCTCATAGCCTGATTTCAACTATCCGTGCCCAATCACGCCCCCTGCGGCGCCATGAGGCACTATCCCCATGGCGCCGCAGGATCACGGCTACTGCTGCCCAGATTTAAGGTGACGCGGCCGAATGCCCAGCAGCAGCAACACCACGGCATAGACCGCAGCCCCCAGCGACAGCAGCATGGTCAGCTGCAAACTGGCCTTGCCCATGTTCCATGCCCCCCACTGTGCCAAGTCTGGCGACAGATAGGCGAGCACGCCCCCCATCAGCACGCTGGCGACCAGCAGCTTGAGGCAGAACACGCCGGTATGGTGGGAGGGACGATAGACACTCTGCTGGTACAACCCTTTGAACAGCAAAGCCGCATTCAGGGTACCCGAGCAGGCGGTCGAGAGCGCCAACCCCACGTAACCGAGCGGGTAGATGAAGATGAGGTTGCAAACCATGTTGGCAATCATCGACATCACCCCGATCCGCACCGGCGTTTTGGTGTCTTGACGGGCGTAGTAACCGGGCGCCAGCACCTTGATCAACATCAGGGAGAGCAGACCGGTAGTGGAGGCCAGCAGGCTGGCGCTCGACATGCTCACTTCATGCAGGCCGAACTCGCCGCGCATGAACAGCACTCGCAAAATGGGCTCGCGCATCACCGCAATGCCTATCATGGCGGGCAGGCCGAGCAGCATCACCATCCGCACGCCCCAATCCATGGTGCGGGAGAAGTCCGCCGGATCGGCATCCACATGCTTCTTGGCCAGCGCTGGCAGGATCACGGTACTGATGGCCACCGCAAACAGCCCGAGGGGGAACTCCAGCAGGCGATCCGAGTAGTAGAGATAGCTGATGGCACCAGTCGCCAAGAAGGAAGCCAGCATGGTGTTGACCAGCAGGTTGATCTGGCTGACCGAGACCCCGAACAGGGCGGGGATCATCAGGGTGCGGATCTTCACCACCCCAGGGTGATTCCATCCCCACTTGGGCCATACCAGCATGTTGATTTGGCGCAAAAAGGGGTACTGGAACAAAAACTGCACCAAACCGCCCAAAAAGACACCAATTGCCAGCGAGATCTCAGGTTTGTCCATCAGTGGCGCAATCCACCAGGCCGCCGCAATCATTGTGATGTTGAGAAACACCGGCGTAAACGACGAGACGGCAAAGCGGCCGAAGGTGTTGAGGATGGCCCCCGCCATGGCGGTAAAAGTGATAAACCAGAGGTAGGGGAAGGTGATTTTGAGCATCAGACTGGCGAGCTCGAACTTCTCGGCCGCAGGGCCGCCGTGCAGCCAGTCCCAGAACCAGCCCCAGCCAAACAGCGCGGTCAGCACACCCGACCCAAGCACCCCGAGCAGGGTGACCACAGTCACTATCCCCCCCAGCGTGCCCGCTACCGCCGCCAGCAATTCACGCACTTCCCCCTCGTCGCCATTTTTCTTGTACTCCGTCATCACGGGAACAAAGGCCTGGTTGAAGGCACCTTCGGCGAACAGACGACGCAGAAAGTTGGGAATGCGATTGGCAAAAAAGAAGACGTCGGCGGCCACCCCGGCACCGAGCAGATTGGCGATGACCACATCGCGAACCAAGCCCATTACGCGGGATGCCAGCGTCATTCCGGACACTATCATGCCGGATTTGATCAATTTCTTACTCAAGACGAGGCCTCTGGAACTGTCAGAATGAAAAGAATGCTGCTAGAATCGGCCGACAGTTTAACCGTCTCCCTACTGACACACCACCGGGAGGCGGTGTTTATTTGCACAAATCATTTGACAATATGTGGTTGGAAGGGCATATTTCCGGGCCTTTTCAATACACTCGCTAAGACAGTTTTAGGAGTTTTACCTTGGCTAACATCAAATCTGCTAAGAAGCGCGCTCTTCAGTCAGAAAAACGCCGTCAGCACAACGCCAGCCGTCGTTCCATGACCCGTACCTACCTGAAGAAAGTCATTGCTGCTATCGCCTCTGGCGACAAAGCTGCTGCGACTGCCGCTTTCGCTGTTGCTCAGCCGATCATGGATCGTATGGCGACCAAAGGCCTGATCCACAAGAACAAAGCTGCTCGTCACAAGAGCCGCCTGTCTGCCCAGATCAAAGCTATGGCTTAATCAGCGTCTGCTGATCAAAGCTGAAAAAACCGGCCTTAGTGCCGGTTTTTTATTTATCTGCGCTGCAATAAAGTCGATGCAGCAAGCTGATCATTTCACGCACTTCATGGCTGTGCAGCGAATAGTAGACCGTCTGGGCCTCTTTGCGCGTCGTCACCAGCTCATCCCGCCGCAGCAGCGCCAGATGCTGTGACAAGGCCGACTGACTCAATCCCAACCGCTCGTTGAGCTCCCCCACCGACAGTTCGCGCTCCAGCAACTGGCACAGAATAAACAGCCGCCGCTCGTTGGCCAGCGCCTTGAGCAAGGCCACCGCTTTACTCGCATTGGCTTCCATCTCTTCAAGTTGCATCACATCTCTCCTCTACCACTCATCGCCGATGATACGTGGTGACGGGCCGTTTTAAAACGACAGGGTGGCCGGCTGGATGGCGGAGAAGTTCTCCTGCCCGGAAAAGAGAAAGGTAAAATCGCTCTCGCAGACCCGCTTCACCGCCGGATGCTGGATCATCCGCTCGGCGAAGATGACGTAATACTCCTCCATCAGATCCTGAGTTTCCCCGATCAGCATCACCCCCTCCCCCTCGAGGATCTCCTCCCGATAGATGGTGGGAGCCATGAAAATCCCCTGATTGAAGAAGCCAAACGCCTTCATCAAGGCGGCATCATCAAACTCGCCAAGAATGCTGGGAGAAACCCCCTGCTGCTCGAACCACTGGGTCAGCTGACGCCCCATGGCGGTACGGCGACCGGGGATCAGCAGCTTGCGCTCCTCCAGACAGGCGGGAAAGGGCTTTTCAGGCAGCGGAGCCTTGCAGAAGAAGCTGACGCCACAGCCGCCCAGCCGTTTGGAGAGCAGCCCCGCATGTTGGCTGGAGTCCACCGGACAGTCGGAGAGGATCATATCGAGCTTGTGCTCGCTCAGCTGCTCCAGCAGTAGTTCGTGGGTCGATTCGAAACAGCGCAGATGGATGGAACCATCATTGGGGATGACAGAGAGAAGCACGCGGCTGGCAAGGCGCTTGGAGAGGGCATCGGCGATGCCGACGTCGAACAGGATCTGGCTCTCCTTGCGGTAGTTGACGATATCGAGCATCTCGTAGGAGAGGCTGAACATCTTGTCGGCATAACGAAACACCAGCTGGCCCAGCTCGGTTGCCTCAAGAGAGCGCCCCTTGCGTTTGAGCAGCTTGCCCCCGAGGCGCTGCTCCAGCAGCTTGATCTGGCCGGTGACCGTCTGCGGGGTCAAAAAAAGGGCTTCCGCTGCCTGGGTAACGGAGCCCTTCTTCTGAGTCATCCAGAAATAGTAGAGATGGTTGTAGTTAAGGTGTGACATCCGATGGGGTTCCCGCTTGACGCGGACTCCGGTAGCAGCTGAGTTCAACCGCCAGAATGTCATACATGTCGCTGACCGAGTCAACCTTGTTCGCGCCAAACTGCTCCATCAGAGTGGCCTTGAGGCGAGCCTTGTCAGGCATCCGGTCCGCGCAATAACGCTTGTTGGAGCGCTTGACCATCTCGCCAGCCCGGCTGCTCAGCGCCCGCTCGGAGAAGGTCTCGCCAAAGCGCGCCTTGGCCTGCTTGTCCCCCAGCAGCAGGGCGCTGTCTACCACCCCGTTGAGATAGGCAGAGCAGTTCTCCGAAGTGGCGTCCTGCTTGCAATCCTCCAGCCCGCCGGCCCATGCCGCTGGGCTCAACAACAGCATCAACAACCCTGTATGCAGCTTCATAGTCCCTCCGTACTCTGTTCCCCTTCACCCTTGGGAAGGGCCATGCGCAAGGCCAGATAGCCGACTACCGCAGCCATGGTGGAGCCCACCAGGATCCCGAGGCGAGAGTAGCTGCCGTAATCCAGCCCACCGTGCTCGAAGGCGAGCGACGCGATAAACATCGACATGGTGAACCCGATGCCACAGAGGATGCTGACCGCAAAAATCTGCTTGAAGTTGACCCCGGGTGGCAACTGGGCGATGCCCAGCTTGACCGACAGCCAGCTGATGGTGAACACCCCGAGCGGCTTGCCGATAAACAGCCCCAGCATGATCCCCATGGGTACCGGACTCAGCAGGGAGGAGAGACCAATCCCTTCCAGCGATACCCCGGCGTTGGCAAAGGCAAACAGCGGCAGGATCAGATAGGCACTCCAGGGGTGCAGCTGATGCTCCAGATACTTGAGCGGCGAGGCGTAACGCTTGCCGTTAAGCGGAACCATAAAGCCCACTACCACGCCTGCCAGGGTCGCATGGACGCCAGACTTGAGCACCGCAACCCAGAGCACCAGACCAACCAGCATGTAGAGGCTGATCCTGTCCTCACCACGACGATTCATCCAAAGCAGAGTGAGGGTTGCCAGAATACCGATGGCCAGCGCCTCCAGCGACAGCTGCTGGGTATAGAAGAGCGCGATGATGATGATGACACCGAGGTCATCCATGATGGCCAGTGCCAACAGGAATACCTTGAGGCTCACCGGCACCCGCTTGCCGAGCAGCGCCATCACCCCGAGGGCAAAGGCGATGTCGGTCGCAGCCGGAATTGCCCAGCCAGCGCGCGCCACTTCGTCCGAATAGTTGAAAAAGGCGTAGATCAAGGCCGGAGCCAGCATGCCGCCCACCGCCGCGATGGCCGGGAAGGTCGCCTGAACCCGGGTCGAGAGCGCCCCCTCCAGCATTTCACGCTTCACTTCCAGACCAACCAGCAGGAAGAAGATCGCCATAAAGCCATCGTTGATCCAGAGCAGCAGTGGCTTGTTGATGTCGAGAGCCGCGATGCGCACCTGCACCGGCGTGTCGAGAAACGCCTGATACCCGCCAGCCAGCGCGGTATTGGCCAAAATCATTGCCAGCATGGCAGCCATGATCAGAATAATTCCGGAGGCGGCCTCCAGCTTCAGGAACTTTTTGATTACGTCACTCATGGTTAAATTTTCCACCGTATTGCTTTGGTTTGAGTCTATCCCTTGCAACAACCAATGGAAAATCGTTTCTTGCTGCTCAATACAACGAAAAAACCGAAGGCAAAATAGAACATACCTGCTATAAGCAGGTTTTTCCTCGTCTCTGGCTACCGTCTTATTAATCAATAAAATGAATTTTCAATTATTTAACTGCATAAAAAAGGCGCCCTGAGGCGCCTTGCTATCAGATGGCGACGGGCGCCTTGATGCCGGGATGGGGGTCATAACCCTCGATCTCGAAATCCTCGAACTTGTAGTCGAAGATGGAGTCAGGTTTGCGCTTGATCACCAGGGTCGGCAGCGGGCGCGGCTCGCGGGAGAGCTGCAGCGCAGTCTGCTCCATGTGATTGGAGTAAAGGTGCACATCACCGCCAGTCCAGACGAAGTCACCCACTTCCAGATCGCACTGCTGGGCCATCATATGGGTCAGCAGGGCGTAGCTGGCGATGTTGAACGGCAGGCCGAGGAACACATCACAACTGCGCTGGTAGAGCTGGCAGGAGAGCTTGCCGTCCGCCACATAGAACTGGAAGAAGGCGTGGCAGGGAGCCAGCGCCATCTTGTCCAGCTCGCCCACGTTCCAGGCGGAGACGATGATGCGGCGCGAATCCGGGTTGTGCTTGATGTCATCCACCGCCTTCTGGATCTGGTCGATGACAGACCCGTCAGCCGCAGGCCAGGAGCGCCACTGAGCACCGTAAACCGGCCCCAGATCGCCATTCTCGTCGGCCCACTCATCCCAGATGCTGACGCCGTTTTCCTTCAGATAGGCGGTATTGGTATCGCCATTGAGGAACCAGAGCAGCTCGTGAATGATGGAGCGCAGGTGGCACTTCTTGGTGGTCACCAGCGGGAACCCCTCCGCCAGATTGAAGCGCATCTGATGGCCGAACAGGGAGACAGTACCGGTGCCGGTACGGTCTGACTTGACGGTCCCCTCATCGAGGATTTTCTGCATCAGGTCGAGATAAGCTCGCATTATTTCGCCTCCTTCATGGCATTACCGAACAACTGCGGACGCTTGTAGGCGGCCCAGATCATCAGGGCACCGGCGATAATCATCGGGGTGGAGAGGATCTGGCCCATGCTGATCTCCTGGAAGTAGAGACCGAGCTGGCTATCCGGCTGGCGCACAAACTCCACCAGGAAGCGGAACAGGCCGTAGAACAGCAGGAACATGCCGGAGATGGCGCCGCGCGGCGGACTCTTGCGCCAGAACAGGTTGAGGATGATGAACAGCACCACCCCTTCAAGCGCGAACTGGTAAAGCTGGGAGGGATGACGCGGCTCGGGGCCGGCTTCCGGGAAGATGATGGCCCAGGGTACATCGGTGACCCGGCCCCACAGCTCGCCGTTGAGGAAGTTGCCGATCCGGCCAACGCCGAGACCAAACGGAATGAGCGGTGCCACAAAGTCTGCCACGGTGAAGAAGTGGCGCTTGGTCTTGTGGGCAAACCAGATCATTGCGGTGATCACCCCGATCAGACCACCGTGGAACGACATACCGCCGGTCCAGATCTTGAACAGATAGGTGGGATCCGCGAGGAAGAGATCGAAGTTGTAGAACAGCACGTAACCGACACGGCCACCGAGGATCACCCCGAGGAAGCCGTAAAACAGCAGATCCGACACCTCGTTGCGGGTCCAGCCGCTGTTCGGTGCATCGGCGCGACGGCCAGCCAGCCACATGGCAAACGCAAAACCGAACAGGTACATGAGACCATACCAGCGTACCGATAGTGGTCCCAAACTGAATGCTACGGGATCAATCTGCGAGAAAACCCAATATCCATCGTGCTGCATATGCGGCCCCAGTCAAAATAAAAGCCGCATTTTCCGATCATTCGTCAGCAGGGACAAGGCATGATTATCAATCACTCTGTTTCGATTTATGACCGGCTCGCAGCAAACCGCCCAAACCATGCTCCTCCAGATAGCGGGCAAACAGGCCGCGCAGTACGTGGGGGTTGTCATGTTTGAGGCCATCGGCCATCAGTTCGGTCAACTCGCTCAGAGTGGATTGACGCAGCACGTACTTGATCCGGGCGATGTTGTGGGTGTTCATACTGAAGCGGCGATAGCCCATGGCAAGCAGCAGCAATACACCGACCGGATCACCGGCCAGCTCGCCACACACAGACACCGGCTTCTGGTAACAGTGGGAAGCATCAACCAGCTGTTGCAGGGCGCGGATCACCGCAGGATGGAAGGCATCGTAGATGTTGGCAACCCGGGAATTGTTGCGATCTACCGCCAGCAGGTACTGGGTCAGGTCGTTACTGCCCACTGACCAGAAGTCGATGAGCGGCGCCATCTCCGGCAAGATAAAGAGGGCTGAGGGCACCTCGATCATCACCCCAAGGCTGGGGTAGCGGATCACCGCATCGCGGCTTGCCGCCTCTTCCGACACCTCTCGCCACGCCTGATCCAGCAGACGACGGGAAGCCTTGATTTCGCTGACGCTGCTGATCATCGGCAGCATGATGGCCAGATTGTCCAGCCCTTCACTGGCCCGCAGCATCGCCTTGAGCTGCACCAGAAACAGTTCGGGGTGATCCAGGGTGATCCGGATCCCCCGCCAGCCAAGGAAGGGGTTTTCCTCGACGATAGGGAAATAGGGCAACGGCTTGTCGCCGCCCACATCCAGCGTCCGCATGCAGACCGGCCGGTTGCGGTAGGTCTCCAGAATGCCGCGATAACGGGCAGTCTGTTCCCACTCTGAGGGGAAGCTCTCCTGCAGCATAAAGGGGATCTCGGTGCGATAGAGGCCCACCCCGTCCGCCAGCTGGTTGAGGGAGATCTCGGTATCGGCGCTGAGACCGGCGTTGAGCAGCAGAGAGACCTTGGTGCCATCGGCGGTTTCAGATGGCAGGTTGTCGACGCTGCGCACCAGGGTATCGAGGGCCCGCTCTTCGTTCAGCAGCTGACGATACTCGGTCAGAATCACCTGATTGGGCTCGATGAAGAGATCGCCGCTGTAGCCATCGACAACCAGCATGCGACCACCGATGTCGCCGAGGGGCAGATCGACCCCCATGATGGCGGCGACCCCCATGGCGCGGGCCAGAATGGCCGCGTGGGAGTTGGTCCCCCCCTTGAGCGAGACCACCCCGGTCAGATACTCGCGGGGCACTTCTGCCAGAATGGTGGCAGTCACCTCGTCGGCAACCAGCACCACCGGCTCGCCGATGGAGATATGTTCCGGCTCATTCTGCACCAGTCGGCTGATCAGCCGCTGGGCAATATCCTTCACGTCGGTGGAGCGCTCCTGCAAGTAGGGATCCTTCATCCCCTTGAACTGCTCGATCAAGCGATCGCTGATGAGCTTGACCGCAGAGACCGCAGTCCAGTGCTCCTTGCTCACCTTGTTGCGAATAGGCTTGATGTAGCCGGGATCGCTGAGCAGATGGAGGTAGATGTCGAAGATCGCCACCGAATCCTGGCTGTAGCTCTCGCGAAAACGCAGCGCCAGACTCTCCAAGTCGTGCCGCACCTCCTCAACCGCCAGCTCCAGCCGTGCCAGCTGGCTGGCATGGTCTTCATCCTTGCGCGGGGTAATGGACGAGAGCGCCTTCCGGGGCCGCCACACCCAGGCCTTGGCCATAGCGATGCCGCTGGCACCGGCAATACCGCGCAGCGGCTTGCTCCAGTCGGTCTTCTGCAACCACCCCTTGGCCTGCGCCTGAGCGATCCGCGCCGCCAGCTGGGCCGCCAGTGTGACCATGAAGGACTCTTCCCCCTCATCGAAGCGGCGACTCTCCTTCTGCTGCACCACCAGAATGCCAACCACCTGACGCTGGTGCATGATGGGGGCACCGAGGAAGGAGCGGAACGCCTCTTCGGCAACATCGGGCAGGAATTTGAAACTGGGATGCGCGGGGGCATCAGCCAGGTTGATCAGCTCTTCCCGCTGACCCACCAGACCGACGATGCCCTGCTCGTAGGGCAGGGTCACCTTGCCGACTGCGGACGGGGCCAAGCCGTCGGTAGCCGCCAGGCGATAGCGGCGCACCTCGGGTTCCGAGACATAGACGGAGCAGCAGTCCACTGCCATGGCGTGCCGGGTCTGGCTCACCAATGCCTGCAAGGCCTGCTCGAGGGTATTGGCCTCGGCCATGCTCTCGACGATACGTCTCAGTTCCGTTAACAACTAATCTGTGCTCCTTAACGGGCGCGATTGCGTCGCCCATCCTTCTTGTTGACCTGCACTGCCGGCACTGGCATCGCCAGCGGGGCAAACTCTTTCATGACCCGGCGGTAAACCTCCCGCTTGAACGAGACGACCTGACGCACCGGGTACCAGAAGCTGACCCAACGCCAGTCGTCAAATTCGGGATGGCCATGACAGCCGAACTGGATCCGCGACTCCTTGCCCGAATTCAGCTGTAACAGGAACCATTTTTGTTTTTGGCCAATACAGACCGGTGAACTGTCCCAGCGGACAAGACGTTTGGGTAAACGGTACTTTAGCCAGTTACGACTGGTGGCCATGATGGTCACATCTTCGGGCTTGAGGCCAATCTCCTCATAAAGCTCTCGATACATGGCCTGCTCTGGCGTTTCACCATCATCAACTCCCCCCTGCGGAAACTGCCAGGAGTGCTGCCCATAGCGTTTAGCCCACAACACTTGTCCTTCACGGTTACAGATCACGATACCGACATTGGGACGAAATCCGTCGCCATCAATCACGTGATCACCTTATAAAGGCTGAATCTATAAGGAGATTGTTCCACATTCACTCCGTGGCAGCAAACAAGGAGTGAATCCCCTGTTTCATGAATAACTTTCGATTTCAAACATACTTATAAACAAATCCAAGGATCCGCGCCCCCAAGTTGCCCACCCAGGCTGTGCATAAAGCTGTTAGCAAACGGGTATATACAGTACTTTTTAACTGTACGCGAAAAGTGCCTCTCCGTATTACCACGCGACATAAAATATAAAAAACCATTATTTTTTATAAGCTTGAGGCAAAACAACTGGATCTAGATCCATGTCCCCCCAAGAGCCAGATCCATGATCCGGATTGTGAACAAGTTCAACTGCTCAAAGATCCACCACGGCGAAATTATCCACAGGAGTGGCACAATATCTACCCCGTTTACCCTGTAAAAATGGGGTGGCATTCACAATTTTTTGTAACATATCAGCGACTCCACCCACTTTCATCCACTTATCCAAGATTTCTGTGGATAACTGTGTGTAACATCATGCACAAACCCTTGGACAACTATTTAGAGGTCAAACCAGACCTGGCTTACTTCTCGATAAAACAGACAAAATCCTTTAAAATCATAATGATGAACTGACAGCACCCAAATTCTCTGCATTTGATCTTACCCACTCAGGATCGGTTATAAAAACAGCGATCCTTCTCGGGATCCTCCCCTGTTAGAATATGGCGAGCAAGATGGAGCCAACTATGCCAAGCAATCCCCAATCCGAGCAGGAGTTATTGAGCCGCGCCTATGCCATGGCCGGCTTCACGCTGGCGCAGCTGGCCGCCGAGGCTGGCGTTGCGGTGCCCAAAGACCTGCGCCGTGACAAGGGGTGGGTCGGTCAGTTGATCGAGCTGCAACTGGGGGCCAGCGCCGGGAGCAAGCCGGAGCAGGACTTCCCAGAGCTGGGGATCGAACTCAAGACGATCCCCGTGGATCCTCAAGGCAAACCGCTGGAGACCACCTTCGTCTGCGTCGCCCCGCTGATCGGCGTCAGCGGCCAGCGCTGGGAGGAGTCCAACGTGCGCAACAAGCTCTCCCGGGTGCTCTGGATCCCGGTGGAAGGCAGTCGGGAGATCCCGGTTGGCGAGCGGCGAGTCGGCATGCCGCTGATGTGGAGCCCGAATGAAGAGGAAGATCGGCTACTGCGTCAGGACTGGGAGGAGCTGATGGACATGATAGTGCTGGGAGAAGTTGAGCAGATCAGCGCCCGCCACGGCCAGGTGATGCAACTGCGGCCCAAGGCGGCCAACAACAAGGCGCTGACTCGCGCCATCGGCCGCGATGGTCAACCCATCATGACCCTGCCCCGTGGCTTCTATCTCAAGATCGACTTCACCCACAGTTTGCTGCAACGCTATTTTGCCTTGCCGACTTGATCTGCCTTATCAACATCTTTGTCATATGGTGGTATAAAAATAGACAGGAGCCATTTTTAACTCACAGACAAGGAGGCGTCATGCCACTGATCAAACAGTTTTTGAAGTCCAAGCCCGAGGTCAAGGTGACCTTTGCCGTAGAGAAAGAGGCGGCTGCAGGAGCGGAACAGGTGATGCTGATCGGCGAGTTCACCCAGTGGCAACCGGTCGAGCTGAAACGCATGAAGAGCGGCGAGTTCAAAGCCACCCTCAATCTGCCGACCGACGGCCCGGGCTACTTTGAATATTGCTACCAACTCATCACACCGGCAGGGGAAACCCTCTACGAGAATGACTGGGCTGCGGACGACTATGTGCCTGGCCCCTTCGGGCGTGACAACTCGGTGGTACGGGTCATCCAGTAACGGCAACCAGAGAGCCAATAGACGGATACAAAAAAGGCTCGCCATTGGCGAGCCTTTTCACTACCTGTCGAGCTATTTGCCGACATACCGACACCAATTCGAATCGAATTAGTTGAGCTTCTCTTTGATACGAGCAGCTTTGCCGGACAGGTTGCGCAGGTAGTACAGTTTGGCGCGGCGAACATCACCACGACGCTTCAGTTCTACACTGTGGATCAGCGGAGAGTGAGTCTGGAATACACGCTCAACACCTTCGCCGTTGGAGATCTTGCGAACGGTGAAAGCAGAGTGCAGACCGCGGTTACGCTTGGCAATAACGATGCCTTCGAAAGCCTGCAGACGCTCTTTACCACCTTCTTTAACACGAACTTGAACACGTACAGTGTCGCCCTGGGCAAAAGCCGGGATGTCGGTACGCAGTTGCTCTTGTTCAAGCTGCTGAATAATCTTGCTCATTGTCTTTCCTTACCTAGGATAAACTGAAAACTCTACTTAACGCTGTCACGCACTTCGCGGACATACTCGGCAAGAAGTGATTCTTGCTCGTCAGTCAGAGCTAGGTTGTTAATAAGTTCCGGCCTTCTTTGCCAGGTTCGTCCGAGCGACTGCTTGAGACGCCAGCGTCGAATCACTTCGTGATTGCCGCTTGTCAGCGCCTCGGGCACCGCCAATCCATCCAACACCTCCGGCCGAGTATAGTGGGGATGATCCAGCAAGCCATCCGTAAAGGAGTCTTGCTCGGCACTGGCCTGATCGCCCAAAACCCCGGGGACCAGACGCGAAACCGCATCGATCAGGGTCATGGCAGGCAACTCGCCACCACTTAACACGTAATCCCCGATAGACCACTCTTCGTCGACTTCGGTTTGTATCACGCGTTCATCGATACCTTCGTATCGACCGGCTACCAGAATCAGTTTCTGATTCGTCGCCAACTCGGTTACGCCCGCTTGAGTCAGCTTGCGTCCCTGAGGAGAGAGATAGATGACTTTCGCCCCGTCTCCCGCCGCTTGCTTGGCTGCATGAATCGCGTCACGCAGCGGCTGAACCATCATTAACATGCCGGGCCCACCACCATAAGGACGATCATCGACCGTACGGTGTTTATCGTGGGTAAACTCCCGGGGGTTCCAGCACTCAATCTGCAGCAGGCCACTCTTGACGGCCCGACCCGTTACCCCGTGCTCGGTAATGGCTCGGAACATTTCAGGGAAGAGGCTAATAACCCCGATCCACATAAGAAACCTCCGGCACCCGTGTTAGCGCGGGAAACTAGAAACCAGGATCCCAATCAACTTCGATTGTTCGAGCAGTCAGATCAATATTCTTGATCACCTGCTCTTCCAGGAACGGAATCAACCGCTCCTTTGCACCAAAGGCATCTTTTACATTGGCCTCAACCACCAACACATCGTTGGAGCCGGTTTCCATCAATTCGGTCACCTTGCCCAGGTCGTATCCCTTGGTGGTCACCACGGAGCAACCAATCAGGTCACGCCAGTAGAACTCACCTTCAGGCAACGCAGGCAACAGATCGGCGGGTACGCCAATCTCGACATTGGTCAATGCCAGGGCATCTTCGCGCACATCGATACCATCGAGTTTGCAGATCAGACCCTTGTTGTGACGTTTCCAGGATGAAACCCGAATTTCACGCCACGCCCCGTTCTGATTAATCAGCCAGGGGTTGTAATCGAAAATCGCTTCGGCAACATCGGTGAAGGAGTTCACTTTAAGCCAGCCCTTGATGCCATAAACGGTACCCAGGGTGCCCAGAACTACAGGTTTTTCCACCTTAACTCCTTACCGTTGGGCTGATTAAGCAGCTTTTTTAGCGTCTTTGATCAGCTTGGCAACGCGGTCAGAAACAGCGGCACCAGTAGCAACCCAATGCTCGATACGAGCCAGGTCCAGGTTCAGCTTTTCAGCTTGACCAGCAGCAACCGGGTTAAAGAAACCAACGCGCTCGATGAAGCGACCGTCACGGGCGCAACGGCTGTCAGAAACTACTACCTGGTAGAACGGACGCTTTTTCGCGCCACCACGTTGTAAACGAATGGTTACCATATCGTCCTCATTAACATCTAATGAACAAGGCCCGCAAACACGCGGACCCTAGCTTAAAATAAGCCGCGTAATTCTACTTGGATTCGTAATAATTGCAACCAAGCCAGCCATTTTTTGCGCAGAGCGGCAATGAAAAGGGGCCTGCCGCTGCAGACCCCCATCAACACGCAGGCCGGATCAGAACGGGCCGCGACCGCCACCGAAACCGGGGGGCATCATGTTCTTCATCTGGCTCATCATCTTGCGCATGCCGCCTTTACCGGACATTTTCTTCATCATGCGCTGCATCTCGGTGAACTGCTTGAGCAGCTTGTTCACATCCTGCACCTGCATGCCGGAACCTGCGGCGATACGGCGTTTGCGGGAACCCTTGATGAGATCGGGATGGGCGCGCTCCTTCGGCGTCATGGAGCTGATGATGGCCTCCATTCGCACGGTGAGCTTGTCATCCATCTGATCTTTCACGTTATCCGGCAGACCTGACATGCCGGGCAGCTTGTCGAGCATCCCCATCATGCCGCCCATGTTACGCATCTGGGCCAGCTGCTCGCGGAAATCTTCCAGATCGAAGCCTTTGCCACTCTTGACCTTGCTGGCCAGCTTGGCTGCTTTCTCTTTATCGACGTTGCGCTCGACCTCTTCGATAAGAGAGAGCACATCGCCCATACCGAGGATGCGGGAGGCGAGACGATCCGGGTGGAACGGCTCCAGCGCATCGGTCTTTTCACCCATACCGATAAACTTGACCGGCTTGCCGGTGATGTGGCGCACCGACAGTGCAGCACCACCACGGGCATCGCCGTCCGCCTTGGTAAGGATGACACCGGTGAGCGGCAGCGCTTCGTTGAACGCCTTGGCGGTGTTGGCGGCATCCTGACCGGTCATGGCATCCACCACGAACAGAGTCTCGACCGGCTTGATGGTGGCATGCAGATCCTGGATCTCGGCCATCATCTCGCTATCGACGTGCAGACGACCGGCGGTATCGACGATCACCACGTCATAGAATTTCTTGCGCGCCTGATCGATAGCTGCGGTGGCGATATCGACCGGCTTCTGGCTGGCATCGCTCGGGAAAAAGTCGACGCCGATGTCGCTGGCCAGGGTCTCCAGCTGCTTGATCGCTGCAGGGCGATAGACGTCGGCACTGACCACCAGCACCTTCTTCTTGCTGCGCTCTTTGAGCAGCTTGGCCAGTTTACCAACCGTGGTGGTCTTACCGGCACCCTGCAGACCGGCCATCAGGATGATGGCGGGCGGCTGGGCAGCCAGGTTGAGCTGTTCGTTGGCCTCCCCCATCACGGTGACCAGTTCACCGTGCACAATCTTGATGAATGCCTGGCCCGGGCTCAGGGATTTGGCCACTTCCTGCCCGACTGCGCGCTCTTTGACACGCGCCACAAAATCACGCACGACCGGCAGGGCGACATCCGCCTCGAGCAGCGCCATGCGGACTTCGCGCAGGGTTTCCTTGATATTGTCTTCGGTCAGGCGACCACGGCCACTGACATTGCGCAAGGTGCGCGAGAGTCGTTCAGTCAAATTCTCAAACATGACGGATTCCGGTTCTTGGCGTAATAAATTGGGGGCATTATAACCCAGAGCGGGCGCGAGGACGATTATTCACCGCACCGCAGCAGCAGGGACCTTCTCCCTATATATGGGCAGATCGGCCGTTGCACAACTGGCGAGCACTTCTCGTGCAAGGTATACTGCCCCTCTTACCCTCAAAAGCTTGTGCAACAACGACCTGGTTATGATCGTAATCTCTGTTCTGGCCCTGGCGTTTTATCTGCTGGCCATCATCGCCTCCCTGCATCTGTTACTGAGCGCCAAGCCGGTGGGACAGCGCTCCCTGTTTGCCTGTATCGGATTGGCCCTGATCGCCCATGCCAGCGCCCTCGGTTCAGAGGTATTGCAGAGTTACGGCCAGAACCTGAGCATGCTCAACGTTGCCTCGCTGGTCAGCCTCATCATCAGTTGCTTCATGACTTGCGTGACCCGCCGCTTCAACGGCTGGATCCTGCTGCCGGTGGTCTACAGCTTCTCGGCCCTGTTGCTGGCTGCCAGCGCCTTGATCCCGGGTCGCTACATAACCCATCTGGAGGCCCACCCCCAGCTGTTGCTGCACATCGGCCTCGCCCTGATGGCCTACTCGGTATTGATGATCGCCTGTCTGTTTACGCTGCAGCTCGCCTGTCTGGACAAGCAGCTTAAATCTCGAAAAATCAGCAACCTGCCAGCCATGCCGCCACTGATGACAGTGGAGAAACGGCTGTTTCAGTTGATCTCTGCAGGGGTGCTGCTACTGACACTCTCCATCGCTTCCGGCCTCTTCTTCCTCGAAGATATGTTCGCCCAGGGCAAGTCTCACAAGGCAGTGCTCTCCATCCTGGCATGGTGTGTCTACGTGTTGCTGCTGTGGGGTCATCACACCTATGGTTGGCGCGGCCGCAAAGTCATCACGCTCAGTCTGATCGGCAGCTTCATCCTGACTCTTGCCTACTTTGGCAGTCGCTTCGTCAAAGAAGTGCTGTTGAGCTGACACCTATACTCTTTTAGCCATACCATCCAACAGGAGCCCTTTTTGGACAGCATCTCAACGAGTACATTACTGATTGTTCTCGTTATCTTGATCCTTCTTTCCGCCTTTTTCTCCAGTGCCGAAACCGGCCTGATGTCCATCAACCGCTACAAGCTGCGGCATCTGGCACAGACCAAACACAAAGCCGCACGTCGCGTCGAGCAACTGCTCGCCCGCCCCGATCGCCTGCTGGGACTGATCCTGATCGGTAACAATCTGGTCAATATCCTCGCCTCCGCCATCGCCACCATCGTCTGTATCCGGCTGTTTGGTGATCTCGGGGTCGCCATCGCCACCTTCGGCCTGACCCTGGTGGTACTGGTATTCGGTGAAGTGACCCCCAAGACCCTGGCCGCCATGTTCCCGGAGAAGATCGCCTATCCCGCCTCCTGGATCCTCAAGGGGCTGATGGTGCCGCTCTCACCGCTGGTCTGGCTGATCAACGGCATCACCAGCGGCCTGCTCAAAATGCTGAAGATCAATCCTAACAAGGATGACTCCCTCAACACCGAGGAGCTGCGCACCATCGTCAATGAGGCGGGTAACCTGATCCCCCAGCGTCATCAGGAGATGCTGCTGAGTATTCTGGATCTCGACAAGATGCTGGTCGAGGACATCATGGTGCCGCGCAGCGATATCTACGCCATCGACATCAACGACGACTGGAAGAGCATCCAGCGCCAGCTGGCCCACTGCGCTCACACCAAGATCCTGCTCTATCGCGACAATATCGACGACGTTGTCGGATTTTTACACGCGCGCGATGCCCTGCGGCTGGTAGCCAGGGACCAGTTCAACAAATCGAGTCTGTTGCGGGAAGTGGACGAGATCTACTTCATTCCGGAAGGAACGCCGCTCAACGTGCAGCTGGCCAAATTCCAGCGCAACAAGGAGCGAATTGGCCTGATCGTCGACGAATACGGCGATATTCAGGGTCTAATCACTCTGGACGATATTCTGGAAGAGATCGTGGGCGACTTCACCACCTCCATGACGCCTGCGCCGAGCGACGAGATCCACCCCCAGTCAGATGGTTCTTATCTGGTCGAAGGCTCAGCCAATATTCGTGAGCTGAACAAGGAGATGAACTGGCACCTGCCCATCGACGGCCCGCGTACCCTCAACGGTCTGATCCTCGAATATCTGGAAGAGATCCCCCAGCCCAACATCGGGATCCGGCTGGCCGGTTATCCTATCGAGATCCTCGATGTAGAGAACAACATGGTGAAGATGGCGCGGATCATGCCGGCATCGTACCGAGCGGAGTCGGATTCGCAAGATTGAAAAAGGGCTGCCAGTGGCAGCCCTTTTCTATTGCTCATCGTCACTGTTCAACTTCATCATCCGGCTCCAGTACCAGCGTCGGGATCAACTCGCCAAACACCCGTTGCAACTCGTCGCGGTTGGCCAGCAGGTCTTGCAGCGTATAGCTGTCCATCACCGCCAGAAACGCATCCATCGCCTCTTTCAGCGCACTCTTGAGCAGACAGACAGAGACGATGTGACAAGCGGGCGAGCCGCAGTCAATGCCGTCCAGATTGCCTTCCAGCGCCCTGATTACCTGCCCGATATTGATGGTGGCGGGATCGCAAGCCATGCGAATACCGCCATTCTTGCCACGCTGGGATTGCAGATAGCCCAGCTTCACCAGCTGATTGACCACCTTCACCATGTGGTTGCGGGAAACGCCATACAGGGCCGATACCTTGGCAACGCTCGACAACTCCCCTTCCGGCAGGGTGGCAAGATAGAGCAGGGCTCTCAATCCAAAATCTGTATAACTGGTTAGTCTCATAAAACCTGATTAGCGCGATGCGAAAAGTGGAGTATTGATTCAAATCAAATAAACATCTAGGATGCCACTTATTAAATGACATTTTATATGTTCAATTAGAACGAGGCCCCTATGCTAGATCAAACCACCGTTGCCGTCATCAAAAGCACCATTCCGCTGCTCGAATCGGCAGGCCCTGCCCTAACCCAGCACTTCTACCAGCGGATGTTCAGCCATAACCCGGAGCTGAAAGATATCTTCAACCTGGCCCACCAACGCAGTGGCGGCCAGCCGCTGGCCCTGTTCAATGCAGTCGCCGCGTATGCAAAGAATATCGACAATCTGGGGGCGCTCGCCGGTGCGGTCGAGCGGATTGCGCACAAACATACCGGATTCCTGATCCAGCCGGAACAATATCACATTGTAGGTAGTCATCTCTTGGCCACGCTCAAAGAATTGGGCGGAAGTGCGGTCACCGACGAGGTGCTGGAGGCATGGGGCAAGGCGTATGGCGTGCTGGCAGACATCTTCATCGGCCGCGAGCGAGAGATCTATCAGGAGAAGGCAAGCCAGGATGGCGGGTGGCAAGGAACCCGCACCTTCATCATCAAGGAGAAGCGGGCCGAGAGCGCCCTCATCACCTCCTTCCTGCTGGCGCCGGAAGATGGCAAGCCGGTACTGACCTTCAAACCGGGCCAATACCTCAGCATCAAGCTGGTTCACCCCGAGCTGGAATATCAGGAAATCCGCCAATACTCCCTCTCCGATGCCCCCAACGGGCAGGACTACCGCATCAGCGTCAAGCGTGAGCCGCAGGGTCAGGTCTCCAACCTGCTGCACGATCACCTGCAGGCGGGTGACAAGATCGAGGTGATGCCCCCTACCGGCGATTTCTACCTGAAAGCCGACAGCCAGACCCCGGTGGTACTGCTCTCAGCCGGTGTCGGCGTGACGCCGATGATGAGCATGCTCAACCAGCTGCTGGAAAGTGCTCATCAGGCCGAGATCACCTGGCTGCACGCCTGCGAACAGGGCGCTGTACACGCCTTCCGGGAGGATATTCAGCAAAAATCCCACCAGCATCCCAACTTGCTGAGCCGGATCTGGTATCGGGAGCCGGAGGCCAGTGATGTGCAGGGTCAAGATTACGATCTGGCCGGCACCATGGATCTGGCCGCAGTGAAGGAGCGCATCACGCCAGAGGCCCACTACTACTTCTGTGGCCCTGTCGGCTTCATGCAAGAGATCAAGCGGCAGCTGCTAGCGGCTGGGGTGCCAGCGGGGCAGCTCCATTACGAAGTTTTTGGCCCCCATCAAGATCTCTAAGGCGCGGGCAGCCATATAACAGAGGGAGGTTCCGGCCTGTCATGGCACGGCGGCTGGAACCGGACCCACAGGTGCAGATCTGTGGGTCATTTTTTTGGATCAGTGCATCGCCTTGGCGCGGGCCACCACGTTGGCAGGCATCCGGTTGCCAAGACGGTTGAGCAGACTCGCCGCCTTCTGGTGCAGCGCCTTGTCACCTATGACGGAGCCATGGAGCCAGCGATAGGCGTCCTCATAATCGAGCGGACTGCCCATCCCCTGCAACAGCATCTCGACCCACTCGATGCGGGCCCGCAGAAAACCGAGGCTGGCTGCCTCGCGCATCAGGGTCTCGGCTCGCACCAAATCCTTCTGCACCAAAGTTCCTTTCCAGTAGTAGCGACCCAGCTGCTCCAGCGCCGGCGCCAACCCCTGATTGGCCGCCTCCCACATATATTGCACCCCGAGCTCGGCATTGGATTTGGTACAGACACCCCACGCCAGCATATCCCCCCAGAGGAATTGATAGGCCGGGATCTTCATCACCGAGGCGCGCGCTTCGATATCCTGAGTCAGCTGACAGCGATCCTGCTTCACCTGAGTGAGGTGGCGCCCCTGCTCAATCCAGTTAAGAAGCTCGTCCTGACGATAGAGCGGCACCGCCCGCAACTCGCCAGCGGCCAGAGGTGCGGGAGGCGCCACCACAGCGGCAGGCTCCGCCGGTTTTGGCAGCGGCGCAGCCCCCTCGCCACTGCTGGCAACGGGCGTGACCGGCTCGGCCGGAAGCAAGACGGGGACGGCCTCAGAGGGCGCCGGCGTAGCAGCAGAGACAGGGGCCGTTGCCACCGCAGTACTGCTTGCGGTCGGTGCCGATGCACTTGCTGCAGGCGCATCGCTCGATACGGCAGCCGATACCGCCTCGGCACCATAGAGGGGCGCGGTGAATGCACCGACAAGAATGAGTAGGGTAAGGGGTTTCATCATAAGGATCTCCTGCTGCACTCTGTTATCGGCACCAAGCCCCATCCCCTTAGCCTGCCGGGCGGCTCTCATCAATACAAAAGGGAGCCGAAGCTCCCTTGTTGGCACGGTGGACCCGCTTACTTGACGAAATCGACACCCAGCTGGATATCGGCTTTCAGGGTAGCCAGCATGCCTTCCATCGCATCCTGCTCGAACGCGCTCAGCTTGCCGTAATCCAGTACGGTTTCGACACCGTTCTTGCCCATCAGTACCGGCTGTGCGAAGAAGGTGGCGTGCTCGCCGTTGCCTTCCACGTAGGCGCACTCAACAACGTTGGCTTCGCCCTGCAGACCCTTGATGAGGGAGAGACCGAAACGGCAAGCCGCCTGACCCATGGAGAGGGTTGCGGAACCGCCACCGGCCTTGGCTTCTACCACTTCGGTACCGGCATTCTGGATGCGCTTGGTCATGGCAGCCACTTCTTCAGCAGTGAAGGAGGCGCCTTCAATCTGGGAGAGCAGCGGCAGAATGGTAACGCCACTGTGACCACCGATCACATTGACGCGAACCTTGTCGATGTTCAACCCTTTGGCGGCGGCCACGAAGGTCTCGGCGCGGATCACGTCCAAAGTGGTGACACCAAACAGACGACGCTTGTCATAGACACCGGCTTTCTTCAGCACTTCGGCGGCGATGGCAACGGTGGTGTTGACCGGGTTGGTGATGATGCCGATCAGCGCTTTCGGGCAAGTGGCCGCGCACTTCTCGACCAGATTCTTGACGATACCGGCGTTGATGTTGAACAGGTCGGAGCGATCCATCCCCGGCTTGCGTGCCACACCGGCGGAGATCAGCACCACATCTGCCCCAACCAGCGCAGGAGTCGGATCTTCACCGCAGAAGCCCTTGATGGCGACGTCGGTAGGAATATGACTGAGGTCAACGGCCACACCCGGGGTGACCGGGGCGATGTCATACAGGCTCAGCTCGGAGCCAGCCGGCAGACGGTTTTTCAACAGCAGAGCGAGGGCTTGACCGATGCCACCAGCGGCACCCAGAACGGCAACTTTCATGATCAACTCCATGTTTAAGCGTAGGTTTAAGGTTGTTTGTTGTTGTGCGCCCAACCTTAATGGATCCCCCCATAAAAAACAATCTGATAACAGTTGCAGTCACGGGTTCTGTGAGCCACGAAACATGCGGGAGCAAAAATTGGAGGGAAATACAAAAAGTTGGAGGAGAAGCACAGTTTTTCTGCACTTCTCCTTACCATAAAGAGGTAGTTGTGAAGGTTTCAGGATTGGAATGCCAACGCCCGTTTTTCACACCAGCGAAAACCAATTGTTAACAATCCGTTCATCGCCAGATAAAGCCCGCCAGCCACCCCGAACACCGCCAGGGTATCGTAGGTCTGGGCGTTCAATCCCTGCGCCAGCCCCATGATGTCCATGATGGTGATGGTACTGGCGAGGGAGCTCCCCTTGAGCACCAGGATCACCTCGTTGGAGTAGGCAGGCACCAGATGACGGGCGGCATGGCGCACCTTCATCCACAAGGTCTGGCGGCCGTTAAAGCCAAGCGCACGACACGCCTCCACCTCACCGGCCGGGATGGCATCGAGCGCCCCTTTGAACAACCGGGTGGAGTAGGCCGCCGTGTTGAGACCCAGCGCCAACACGGCGCAGAACCAGGGCTGCTTGAGCAGCGGCCAGAGCGGGCTGGCTTTAAGCCACTCGAACTGGCCCGGCCCGTAGTAAATCAGGAAGATCTGGATAAGCAGCGGCGTACCGGTAAAGAGCAGCACCCACAGTTGCACCAGCTGGGTCGCTACCGGCAGGCGCAGCTCCAGCACCCAGGTCATCAGGGCCGCCAGCACAATCCCCAGCAGCAGGCTGAACAGGGTCAGTTCCAGCGTGGTGACCAGACCGCCCAGCAACGTAACGAGATACTCTTGCATCAGTTAGCCTCCGTAGCGGCGGGTGTAGCGGGCAGCCAGCCCGAGGCCATATTCACTCACCAGACTGATGGCCAGATAGATGAGGGCCGCAGCGGCATACCAGGTGAAAGGCTCATAGGTACTGGCCGAGGCCATCTGGGCCTGACGCATCATCTCGTTCACCCCGATAAGCGACACCAGCGCGGTATCTTTCAGCAGCACCAGCCACTGGTTGCCGAGGCCCGGCAAGGCGTGGCGCCACGCCTGCGGCAACACGATGCGAAAGAAGATGTGGCTCTTGCTCAACCCCAGCGCCAGCGCCGCCAGCCGTTGACCTGAAGGCACCGCATTGAGCGCCGCTCGCAGGGTCTGGGTCGCATAGCTGGCGAACAGCAGGGAGAGCGCCAGCACGCCACAGGCGAACGGGCTGAACTCCACATACTCGCCAGTGATGAGGAACAACACCTGGGTCGAGCCGAAGTAGATGAACAGCACCACCAGCAACTCGGGCAGGCCACGGATCAGCGTGGTCAGGGTGGCCACCGGCCACACCAGTGCACGCTGCTTGCTGAGCTCGGCGGCACTGAACGCCAGTGCCAATACCATGCCCCCGACCAGTGATGCCAAGGCCAGCCCGAGGGTCATCCAGGCTGCATCCAACAACAGGCTCAACATGGCTTACTGCGCGAAGTATTTGTCGAAGATTTTCTGATAGGTGCCGTTGGCCTTGATCTCGGCCAGCCCCTTGTTCAGCTGGGTCAGCAGCTCCTGATTGCCCTTGGCCACCGCGATGCCAAAGCCGGTACCGAAGTACTTGGCATCGGTCACCGGCGCCCCCACCACCGCATACTCCTTGTGCTGCTTCAGCCAGTCGGCTGCGACAGCAGTATCGGCAAAGACACCGTCGGTACGGCCATTCATCATGTCGAGGAAGGCGCTCTGGTAGCTGGCGTACGGCACAGTCAGCAGACCCTTGCTCACCCAGTTATCCACCAGATAGGACTGGTGAGAGGTACCGTTCTGCACGCCGACTGTCTTGTCGACCATCTCTTCCGGCCCCTTGAAGGCCCCTTTCTTGGCGACGAATACGGCCGAGTTCTCGTAATAGATGTCGGAGAAATCGACCTGAGCGGAGCGCTCCGGGGTCACGTCCATGGCGGCGATGGCGGCATCATAGCGACGGAATTTGAGGCTGGGGATCAGGCTGTCAAAGGCCTGGTTGTGGAAGCTGCACTCCAGCTTGGCCTGCTCGCAGATGGCGCGCGCCAGATCGATGTCAAAACCCTGAAACTCGTTCTTGTCATCCAGGTATTCGAACGGTGCGTAGGTGGCCTCGGTGGCGAACTTGATCTCTTTGGCCATGACGGAGGTACTCAACAGGCCCATGGCAGCAACCAACAACAGACTCTTTTTCATGACAGCTTCCTTATCGATTCAATATCAATGCATCAAGAATTCGGCAAACCGGCTGGTTTGCGGGGATTGGAAAATGGCAGCGGTGCCGGATTCGATGATCCGCCCCTTCTCCAGATAAATCACCTGGCTGGCTACCTTGCGGGCAAAGTCGACCTCGTGGGTCACCACCACCTGGGTAATGCCGGTCTGGCTCAAGTTGCGGATGATCTCGGCCACCTCTTTGGTGATCTCGGGATCGAGGGCTGCTGTCGGCTCGTCAAACAGCAGCACTTCCGGGTCCATCATCAGGGTACGGGCAATGGCCACCCGCTGCTGCTGACCGCCAGAGAGACGGGCAGGCCAGGCATCGCGCTTGTCGGCCAGTTGCAGCTGGGCCAGCAGATAGGCCCCCTTCTCGATGGCGGCCTCCTTGCTCATGCCAAGCACCTTGACCGGCGCTTCAATCAGATTCTCCATCACGGTGAGATGTGGCCAGAGATTGTACTGCTGGAACACCATACCCACCTTGCGACGCAGCAGTTGGGACTGGCGGTTGAATTCGGCGGCAGAGAGGGAGTTCGGGAAAGAAAATTCACTTTCGCCAATCCGCAGAACACCCGCATCCGGGGTATCCAGCAGGTTCATCATCCGTAGCAGGGAACTCTTGCCAGCACCGCTCGGGCCCAGCAACACCAAGGTTTCACCGGGGGATGTCCGAAAGCTGACCTGTTGCAGAACCGGCACCTTGTGCCAGGACTTCTCGATACCTATTAATTCAATACCCATACAGCCCAATTGAATAAGTTTTCAAAATTTCATCCCGATTCTATCCCTAATAAAGGTTGATGCAAGCCATTTTTGAATCAATATGCAGAACAAGCGCCGCTTCCTTGCAAAAAACGGCATATGAATGCAAAATGGCCCCGCTGTTCGTATCTGCCGCCTGTATCGCACAGGCCGCCACACCTCCTCATTCGTGAGACCAAGATGAAACACAACGACAAGCAAGAAAAACTGGCCAAGGCCTTTAAAGCCTTGCTGAAAGAAGAGCGCTTTGGCTCCCAGGCAGAAATCGTCACCGCCCTGCAAGAGCTGGGCTTCGAGAACATCAACCAGTCCAAGGTATCGCGCATGCTGAGCCGCTTCGGCGCCGTTCGCACTCGCAATGCCAAGATGGAGATGGTCTACTGCCTGCCAGTGGAACTGGGCGTGCCCACCACCTCCAGCCCGCTCAAGAATCTGGTGCTGGACGTCGATCACAACGGCGCACTGGTGGTGATCCACACCAGCCCGGGCGCAGCCCAGCTGATCGCCCGCCTGCTCGACTCCCTCGGCAAGGCAGAGGGGATCCTCGGCACCATCGCCGGTGATGACACCATCTTCATCACCCCGACCAGCGACACCGATATCGAAGAGCTCTATCTCTCCGCCCTCGAGCTGTTCGAACAGACGCCGTAATGGCCGCTACCGCGTCATAGCGGTCACGCCAGAACGAAAAATCCCGGCCAAGGCCGGGATTTTTGTTTTCTGCAGCTTCGTCAGGCGGGCTTATTTGCCCTGCGCCATCAGAAAACCCTCCGATGGGGCGAAGAAAGCCGCGCCGGTCACTGCCTTGGTAAAGCGCAGCAGGTGGTCGAAGTGGCTGCCCTCCCCCTTGTACATGCTGGCCAGCATGGCGTTGAAGTGCTGCGGAGTGCGGCAGCAGGAGATGAAGTAGAGCCCCTGCTCGGTCATGGTGCCCCAGGGCATGCTCTGGCGCAGGATCTCCATGGACTCCCCTTTCGGGGTCTTGAGGTTGACCCGCTTGATGTGGGCGGTCAGCGGTTTGGCGGCAGACTCATACTCGATGTTATCGGGCTTGGTGCGACCGATAATGTCTTCCTGCTCTTTTTGCGCCAGCTTCTCCCAGTCGCTCATGGCATGGACCCAGCGCTGAACGTGGATGTAAGAGCCACCGGCAAACTCGCCTTCCGCCAGCAGCGCCACTTCGGCACGGTGCTCATCCTGCGGGTTCTCGGTGCCGTCAACGAAACCGGTCAGGTCACGGAAATCCAGATTGCGGAAACCGCGCACCTCTTCGGCCAGCTCGACCAGTCCGGCCAGCAGTGCCATCACACGGTGACCGGCGTGGTGCAGCACGTCCACCCGATCGGCGCGCAGCTGAATAAAGAGATCAAACGGGGTGTTGGGGGCTTCCTGACCGTTGGCGGATTGCGCCATAAAGCTGCGGAACTGGGGCGGACGGGCGGCAGGGTAGAGACCATCCCAGGCATCGGCGCCAACGGCAACCAGACCGCTGAAACCGGCATCGGGGAAATCGGCGGCGACCGCCTGCCACAAGGCGGGCAGTTTGGCCAGACGGCCGACCAGTTCGGCGGCATCGCCGGTACGATTGAACATCAGATAGAGGGCGTGCAGATTCGGCTCTGCGCAGATCCCGGCTTGGGCTTTCATATATCTCTCCCCTGAGTAGGCGTTAGCGTTACGGGCTATTTGCGTTGCGCGATTATAAACCAGAGTGAATCCAGTTCTTTGATTTCACGACGATATCACGCGTTCAGGGCAAAGGGTCAAACAACACCAACCCATGGGGGGCAACCTTGATCCGTGCCCGCATTCCCTCAAGGGGCTCGCCAATGCTCGCCTCCAGCTGCAGATCGCCACACTCGAACAGCACCCGGCAGTGGTGGCCGAGGAACTGCTGCTCCACCACCTTGAGCTCCCCATCTGCGGCGCTCTCCAGCAACAACTGCTGGGGTCTGAGCATCAGCTGCAACTGCTCACCCACTGCGCGGCCATGGGGCTCGCTGCCACAAATGACCCCGAGCGCCGTCTGTACGCAGTGGCTGTCCACCACCTCGGCAGCCAGATAGTTGACCCCGCCGAGAAACTCCGCCACGAAGCGGTTTTGCGGACGGCGATAGAGCTGCTCCGGCTGGCCCACCTGCTCGATGTGACCGGCGCGAAACAGCGCCAGCCGATCGGCGAAGGCGAACGCCTCCTCCTTGCTGTGGCTGACGAAGATGGCGCCGATCCCCTGCTGCTTGAGCAGGGCGCGGATCTCGAGGATCAACTTCATCCGCACCTGGGTATCGATGTTGGAGAAGGGCTCATCCAGCAGCATCAGCCGCGGCTTGCACACCAGCGCCCGGGCGATGGCTACCCGCTGCTGCTGACCACCGGAGAGCTGATGCGGATACCGATCCCCCAGCCCCTGCAGATTGACCAGCGCCAGCGCCTCGTCCACCTGCTGCTGGCGGGCGCGGCGATCGAGTTTGGTCAGGCCAAAGCCGACGTTGTCAGCTACCGTCAGGTGGGGGAAGAGGGCGTAATCCTGAAAGATCATCCCGATATTGCGCGCCTCGGGCGGCATGCCGACACCCGGCCCGTCGAGCAGGGTATCGCCGAGGCGAATCGTGCCCTCTGCCAACGGCAGCAGCCCTGCGATGGCCTTGAGCAGCGTGGTTTTGCCGCAGCCACTGGCTCCCAGCAGGCAGACGATCTCGTTGTCTGCCACCGTCAGGGAGAGCTGCTCCAGCACATTGCGGCCGTTGTAACGGCAGCTGACATTTTCAACCTGCAAACAGGACAAGGCTGACTTCCTCTCGTTTCTGGCGGCGCACTGCCTTTCGGTTCAGCACACCGCATGCAATTTCATTGACCGACGTGGCGACTCAGTGACCCGGACTGTCCAGACTGCGGTTGACCCAGATCAGCGGCAACAGCCCCACCAGTACGATGACGATGGCCCCCAGCGCGCCGCGCTCCAGCATCTCGTCCGAGACGAACTGGTAGACGTGGGTCGCCAGGGTATCGAAGTTGAACGGCCGCAGCAGCAGGGCGGCGGGCAGCTCCTTCATGGATTCGATAAACACCAGCATGGCACCGGCAAACAGACCGCGGCGCACCAGCGGCAGATGGACCCGGCGCAGCATGCCGCCATCCCCTTGCCCCAGAGAGCGGGCCGCCATGTCGAGGCTGGGGGAGATCTTGCCCATGCTGCTCTCCACCGAGCCGATGGCAATGGCCACGAAGCGCACCAAATAGCCGAACACGATGGCGGTAATAGTGCCGGTCAGCAGCAGCCCCGGCCCCTGACGCCCGAGCCACTCGGCCAGATCGTTGATGGCAAAGTCGAGGGCGGTGAGCGGCACCAGCACCCCGATGGCCAGCACTGTGCCCGGCATGGCGTAGCCCATGGCGGCGATGCGCAGAGGCAGCAGACTCTTGATCCCGCCATCGAGGCGGCGGAAGAAGCCGAGCAGCAGGGCGATACCCATCGCCAGCAGTGCGGTCAGCGCCGAGATAGCCAAGCTGTTTCCGGCAAAGCGGACAAACTCCGGCGTCCACGACAACTCGAAGTAACGCACGCCGTAATCGAGCAAGATGACGAACGGCAGAGCGAAACCGGCCAGCACCAGCCCCCAGCACCAGAGACCCGCCAACCAGCGGCTCATCCCCTTGAGCGGATAGCGCAGCGGCTGCTCATGGCCCATGGACTTCTGGAACACCTGCTGCCGACTGCGCGAGCGGCGCTCCAGCGCGATCAGCAGCACCACAGCCAACAGCATCAGGCAGGAGAGTTTCGCCGCGGTGGCGAGACTGCCGTAGCCGAGCCAGGTATCGTAGACCGCCGTGGTCAGGGTGTTGATGGCAAAGAAGTGGACGGTGGCGAAATCGGCCAGCGTCTCCATGGCCACCAGCGATACAGCCACCATGATGGCGGGGCGCGCCAGCGGCAGACTGAGGCGGCGAAAGCTCTGCCACGGGGTGCAGCCGAGCAGGCGGCTGGAGTGGATCAAGCTGACTGACTGCTCGAGAAAAGAGGCGCGGGTCAGCAGATAGACATAGGGGAACAGCACCAGCGCCAGCACCCAGGCGGCGCCGCCAAGGGAGCGAACGGCCGGAAACCAGTAATCGGCAGGGCTGTTCCAGCCAAAGAGTGCTCGCAACCCGGCCTGTAGGGGGCCCGAGTAGTCGAGCAAGTCGGTATAGACGTAGGCGACGATATAGGAGGGCATGGCCATCGGCAGCATCAGCGCCCATTGCAGGGCACGGCGCCCCGGCACCTGACACATGGCCACCAGCCAGGCGGTGGGTACACCAAACAGCAGGCTGAGCAGTACCACTCCGACCACCAGCCCCAGGGTATTGCCCAGATAATCGAGCAGCACGGTATCGGCGAGGTGGCGAAACAGCTCCCCCTCAGCCGAAAAGGCAGAGAAAAGCAGGGCTATAACCGGTAAACCCAGCAGCAGGGCGGTGGCCCAGCTGCCGGTCATCCATCCAAAATTTTTCATGAGACCACAGATGTTGATGGGGCCGTTGGCCCCATCTGATTACAAATCGAACTTCACTTCATCCAGCAACTGCAAGGCGTCCTTGCGGTGCTTGGCGTAATCGCTGACCGGTAGTGCGTCAGACTTGAAACTGCCCCAGGACTTGACCATGACGGAAGGCTCGACTCCGGCCTTGACCGGATATTCGGCGTTCACGTCCGCATACATGTGCTGGGCGGTGTCACCAGCCAGAAACTCCATCAGCTTCTGGGCCTCGGCCTTGTTCTTGGCATACTTGGTCATGGCCACGCCGCTCACGTTGACGTGAGCACCGCGGTCAGCCTGGTTCGGGAAGTTGATATAGACCGCATCCGCCCAGGACTTCTGCGCAGGATCTTTCAACATGGCGCCCAGATAGTAGCTGTTGCCGAGCGACACGTCACAGATGCCATCCTTGATCGCCTTGACCTGATCCCGGTCATTGCCCTGCGGTTTGCGCGCCAGGTTGGCCTTGACCCCTTCCAGCCAGGTTTTGGTCTCGGTCATGCCGTGATGGGCGATCATGGAGGAGACCAGCGCCACATTGTACTCATGCTTGCCGCTGCGGGTGCAGATTTTTCCTTTGAATTCAGGCTTGGCCAGATCTTCGTAGCTGATGGTATCGAGCTTGCCGAGGCGATCCTTGCTGGAGTAGATGGCGCGAACCCGGGTGGTCAGGGCGAACCAGCGATTCTCCGGATCACGATAGATGGCGGGGATGTTCTCCTGCAAGATCTTGCTGTCTACCGGCTGCACCAGCCCCTTGTCCACCAGATCGGTCAGACGGCTGATATCAACGGTCAGCATCAGGTCGGCCGGAGAGAGCTTGCCTTCCCGCTCCAGACGCTCGTTCAATCCCTCTTTGGCGAACACCACGTTCACCTTGATGCCAGATTCCTTCTCGAACTGCTGGATGATGGGCTTGATCAGCTCATCCTGCCGGTTGGAGTAGACATTCACTTCTCCGGCCGCCAATGCCGACTGAGCTGCCAACGCAGAGAAAGCCAGTGCCAACATCTTCATTTTCATCATCCATTCCTTGATTAGCTATACAGAGTGATAACGATTTCCGTTTGCATTCTGCATACATCTTATAAGCGGATCAAGAAAGCTCGCCGTCGCCACATCACATATTTAATCGCCCATAAATGAAAAGGGCCGGATAGAATCCCATTCGGCCTCTTCTGAGCAAAACGTTATGTTGAGCAGGCTTCAATAAGCGCTCACTCCATCGGGATTCCCCGAGATCGGGAGGTCAACAGATCTGTACGTCACGGATGCGGTTCATCACAGCGCCTCGTCGTCACTCTCGCCGGTGCGGATGCGCACCGCTTGCAGCAAGTCGTAGACAAAAATCTTGCCGTCGCCGATCTTGCCGGTATAGGCCGCCTTGCAGATCGCCTCGATCACCCCTTCCACGTTATCATCGGCGGTAGCAATCTCCAGCTTCACCTTGGGCAGGAAGTCGACCTGATACTCGGCTCCCCGATATAATTCGGTGTGTCCCTTCTGGCGGCCAAATCCCTTGACCTCGGACACGGTCAGCCCTTCCACCCCCAGGTTGGCAATAGCCTCGCGGACATCGTCCAACTTGAACGGTTTGATAATCGCACTAATCAGCTTCATCTGGTTGCTCCCAATCCATGGTGTGTCATGAATCGGGTTTCAATTCTTATGCCAAGTATTTTTATTGTTTTATTTCATATAGATAGATTTTAATGCCTGCGCCATTCGCCAGGCACATCCCCATAACCGGCCAGCACGCCCCATAATGAGGCACCATGCTGCAGCGGTCAGCGGGTATGCACCAAACAAGAGCAAAACAGCATGTTAGTTATCTCCAACAGCGTCACGATTCCCTGGTATGAGCTGCAATTTCAGACCATGCGGGCACAGGGCAACGGTGGACAGCACGTCAACAAGACCGACTCCGCCGTCTGGTTGCGCTTCGATTACCGCAACTCTCCCAGCCTGACGCCCCTCTACAAGGAGGGTCTCGACAAGCTGAGCGACAGCCGGGTACACGATGGCTTTGTACTGATCCGGGTCGAGAGCCATCGCAGCCAGGACATGAACCGCAAGGAGGCGATGAGCCGTCTGGTGGAGTTGCTGAAAAAAGCAGCCTGGCGCCCCAAGGCTCGCCATGCCACCAAGCCGACCCGCAGCTCCCAGCGCAAACGGGTCGATGCCAAAAAGCGCAAGGGGGATATCAAATCCGCCCGCGGCAAACCGGTACTGGACTGAGCCCCCCCAGCCCCCAAAGGATGTCAGCCGATGAGATACAGTTTTTGCGACAGCGCACGCGGCCCCCTGCTGGTCGCCATCGATCAGGATGGCCTGCGCTATGTGGAGTTCGTCCAGGGGGAGCAGCCGGTAACTCCGACCGATGAGTGGCTGCGTGATGACCTGACTCTTGCTCCTTTCGTCGAGCAGTTCACCGCCTATTTTGCCGGAAAATTGCAGCAGTTCGATCTGCCCATGGCAGCGAAGGGCACCCCGTTCCAGCAAACGGTGTGGAACGCTTTGTGTGATATCCCCTATGGCGAGACCGTGAGCTATCTCGAGATTGCCCAGGCTATCGGCAATCCCAAGGCAGTGCGAGCAGTAGGCGCTGCCAATGGCCGCAATCCGCTGAGCATCATAGTACCCTGCCATCGGGTGATCGGACGCAGCGGCGAGCTGACCGGCTATGCTGGCGGCATTCCCATCAAGCGCTGGTTGCTGGCACTGGAACAGACAGGCACAACATTCGAGCTGGCCCCATGAGACGATGAGCCCCCGTGGAGAGGGAATGGACAATATCGTGGCCAGAATGAAAAGGCTTTCTGCCAGTGGCCACGCTTTGCTGACAAGATGAACAGAAAATGAAGAATCGCCTCAGAACTACTTCAGATTGAGCTTGGCATGATGGCTCCATACTTGAATGGCACGGCTCATTCGCTGATTCAAGTAGCACCCATGTGACGCTTCCAATCTGTCTTTTTCCCCGCGCCTCCTCTGAGGCGCTTTTTTTGTGCCGACACAACAGGCCACCACCCAAGCTGAATGGCCTGAACGCCACAAAATCTGCACCAGCCCAAAAACCAAGAGGCGAAGGATCATCCTTCGCCTCTGACGTAACAGCTGGCTACTCGCTCTGGGGCAGGAACTGCAGTTCAGGCGCCGAGGAGGTCAGCACATCGGCGCAATAATCCCAGGTCGAGATGCGATAGTGCTGCAGATCTTCATCCAGATGCAGGCCGTCCGACTCCTGATGGAACCAGCTGGCAAAACGGGATGGGGTGATGAGCTGGATCTGCTCTTCGATAGCGTGACTATCCTTCCCCTCGGCCAGATCGCAATCTTCGATAACCCGCAGGGCGTAGATATGGCGAAAATAGACCCGGCAGAGGATTTGCGGGGGTAGATCGATGCTGCGTGCCCGCCCCAGCATGATGGTCAGAGAGTCGCTCCAGAGATCCTGATGCAGCTCGGCAACGACCAGCCCGGGTGGGAGCTGGCGGGACGGAGCCCAAGGTACGGCAACCTGCCGAATGGCATTTTTCTGTTCCATATTCACCTCACGACGACTCGCTCCCTGTCTTGAGTCTATCTGAACCACATAGTCCCGGCGAAGGCAATCGATGGACAATAAAAACGGCAATAAAAAAGCCGACGTATCAAACGTCGGCGAATAAAAAGTGCTTACAACAGAGGATTCACATATTCAGACCCGTGGGTCGAAAGATTGGTTCCCTCTTTTTGTAATTAATTTTCGGCGCGTTTAAACATCAGGGTATTGGCGTCCGACTCTTCCGGTACGAAGTAGTAGCCCTCGGCGTTGAAACCGGTCAGCTGCTCCACCTCGGTCAGACGGTGCTTGATGATGTGGCGAGCCATCATGCCGCGCGCCTTCTTGGCGTAGAAGCTGATGATCTTGAACTGGCCGTTCTTCTCATCCTTGAACACCGGCGTGACAATCCGCCCTTTCAGGCTCTTGGGTCGTACCGACTTGAAATACTCGTCGGAGGCTAGATTGATCAGCACTTCATCCCCCTGCGCTGCCAGCGCGTCGTTGAGGTGGTGAGTGATCACCTCCCCCCAGAACTGGTAGAGATCCTTGCCGCGGCTATTGTCGAGCCGGGTCCCCATCTCCAGCCGGTAGGGCATCATCAGATCGAGTGGGCGCAGCACGCCGTAGAGGCCGGAGAGCATCCGCAGGTGCGCCTGAGCGAAGTCAAAATCGGCCTCGCTGAAATCCTCTACCGCCAAACCGGTGTAGACATCCCCCTTGAAAGCCAGAAGCGCCTGACGGGCGTTGGCGGGGGTAAAATCCGGCTGCCACTCGGCAAAACGGGCGGCATTGAGACCGGCCAGCTTGTCGCTGATCTTCATCAGAGTGGCGATCTGGTCAGGGCTCAGTTGGCGGGCCCGGCTAATCAGTTCGGCGGAGTGATCCAGCAGCTCGGGTTGGGTGAAACGGGGTGTCACCAGCGGTGACTCGTAATCCAGCGTCTTGGCCGGGGAAACCACAATCAGCATAACGTTCCTTTATGGCGAGGGGCCGAACGGCAGAGCAGCCCCATGATTCATTCATCCAGCGTCACATTGTCCAGCGTACCGGTGCCGAGCCGTTCGCGACCGGAGAGCTTGATCAGCAATCGCAGGTCGTTGGCCGAGTCGGCGTGGGCGAGGGCCTCACTGTAGCCAATCTGGCCGGCGCAGAACAGGCTGAAAAGCGCCTGATCGAAGGTCTGCATACCCAACTCGGTCGATTTGGTCATCACCTCCTTGAGGCGATGCATCTCTCCCTTGCGGATAATGTCGGTGATGAGCGGAGTATTGAGCAGGATCTCGAACGCAGCGCAGCGCCGCTTGCCATCCATACTCGGCACCAGCTGCTGGGCGACGATGGCCTTGAGGTTGAAAGAGAGATCGAACAGGAACTGGCGGTGTTTGTCTTGCGGCACCAGATGGAGGATGCGATCCAGCGCCTGGTTGGCATTGT
The DNA here is from genome assembly GCF_040908505.1 of Aeromonas sp. R1-2. Classification (NCBI taxonomy): domain Bacteria; kingdom Pseudomonadati; phylum Pseudomonadota; class Gammaproteobacteria; order Aeromonadales; family Aeromonadaceae; genus Aeromonas; species Aeromonas sp. R1-2. The sequence goes on from NZ_JBFODU010000057.1 coordinate 56,725, forward strand.
TGGCATGCAAAGTGGCGAGACAAAGGTGTCCCGTCTCGGCGAATTGCAGGGCAAACTCCATGGTCTCCTGACTGCGGATCTCGCCGATCAGGATCACGTCCGGCGCCTGACGCAGCGAACTTTTCAGCGCCACATCGAACGACTCTGTGTCGATCCCCACCTCTCGCTGGGTCACCAGACTGCGACCATGCTGATGGACGAACTCCACCGGGTCTTCCACCGTCAGAATGTGACCATCGGCATGCTGGTTGCGATAGCCGATCATCGCCGCTTGGGTAGTCGATTTGCCCGCCCCGGTGGCGCCGACAAACAGCACCAGTCCCCGCTTGGCCATCGCCACCTCTTGCAGGATCTTGGGTAGCTGCAGATCTTCAAAGGTGGGAATGCGGGTCTCGATACGCCGCACCACCATGCCGGGCAGCTCCTGCTGCCAGAAGGCACTGACCCGAAAACGACCAAGCGCCTCGCGATAGATCGCGTAGTTGGCCTCCTTGGTGCGAATATAACGCTCGAAGTGATCGCTGCTGAGGGTATCCCTGACCAACGTCAGCGCCCCCTTCTTGTCGAGCGCTTCCCCCCCCAGCGACACCAGATGGCCATTCACCTTGAGGGTGGGCGGCGAGCCCACCGTCACAAACAGATCCGATCCCTTTCGCTCGACCAGCTCGCTCAGCAGATCATCCAGATTCATCATCTATCCCTCCCTGGGTGCGAGTCGCTTAAATGCTGTTGGGATCGACGGCCTTGGCCTTGGCATCGAGGGATGCCACCACGCCACGACTCACCAGCTGCTTGAGGCTCTGATCCATGGTCTGCATACCGTGGGTCATCCCGGTCTGGATCACCGAGTAGAGCTGGGCAATCTTGTCCTCCCGGATGAGGTTACGCACCGCCGGAATGCCCATCATGATCTCGTGGGCCGCCACCCGGCCGCCGCCAATGCGCTTGAGCAGGGTCTGGGAGATGACCGCCCGCAGGGATTCGGAGAGCATGGAGCGCACCATGTCCTTCTCCGCGCCGGGGAAGACGTCGATGATACGGTCGATGGTCTTGGCCGCCGACGAGGTGTGCAGGGTGCCAAACACCAGATGGCCGGTTTCGGCGGCGGTCATGGCCAGACGAATGGTCTCAAGGTCGCGCATCTCGCCCACCAGAATGATGTCCGGGTCTTCCCGCAGTGCCGAGCGCAGGGCGTTGCTGAAGCTCTTGGTATCACGGTGCACTTCCCGCTGGTTCACCAGACAGCGCTTGTTCTCGTGGACGAATTCGATGGGGTCTTCGATGGTGAGAATGTGGTGATGGAAGTTCTCGTTGATGTAGTTGACCATGGCCGCCAGGGTGGTCGACTTACCGGAACCGGTCGGGCCGGTCACCAGTACCAGACCCCGCGGGAACTCGGCGATCTTGCGGAAGATCTCCGGCGCATCGAGATCCTCGAGGCTCAGCACAGTGCTGGGGATGGTACGAAATACCGCGCCCGAACCGCGCGCCTGCTGGAAGGCGTTGACCCGGAAACGGGCCAGATTGGGCACCTCGAACGAGAAGTCGACCTCGAAGTTCTCCTCCAGCTCCTTGCGCTGATGGTCGTTCATGATGTCGTAAATGAGGGCATGCACTTCCCGATGTTCCAGGGCGGGCAAATTGATCTTGCGAACCTCACCATCAACCCTGATCATCGGGGGAACCCCGGCCGAGAGGTGTAGATCCGAGGCTTTATGCTTTACACTGAAAGCCAATAACTCTGTGATATCCATAGACTTGTCATTCTCCCATCACAAGATCACTAACGAAATATGAACCAGATTGCCCAGCACCTGTTTCAGGTAAAGGAACGTATTGCCCAGGCCGCCGAACGGGCGAGCCGCAACCTGCAGCAGATCCGCCTGCTGGCCGTGAGCAAGACCAAGCCGGTCGAGGCCATCATGGCTGCCCATGCCGCAGGTCAGCGCTGCTTTGGCGAATCCTACGCTCAGGAAGCAGCGGCCAAGATCGATACCTTGCGCCAGCAGCCGGAATATAGCGACATAGAGTGGCACTTTATCGGCCCTTTGCAATCGAACAAATCCAAACTGGTCGCCGAACGATTTGACTGGGTACAGAGCGTGGATCGGGACAAGCTGATCGACCGCCTCAACAACCAGCGTCCAGCCAGCATGGCACCGCTAAATGTTTGTCTGCAAATCAATATTAGCGGAGAGAGCAGCAAATCCGGAACGTCGGAACAAGAGATTTTCCGCCTTGCCGAGCTGGTCTCTCACAGTGAGCGACTGGTGCTGCGGGGGCTGATGGCCATTCCCGAGCACACCAGCGACGAGGGCGTACTGGCCGCCCAAATGACCCGTATGCAGACTCTGTTCACCGAGCTTGCGCGACAATACCCCTCGGTGGATACCCTCTCGATGGGGATGACCGAAGATCTCGAACTGGCGATCGCCCACGGTAGCACCATGGTGCGGGTCGGCACCGCCATCTTCGGCGCCCGTGACTACTCATAGGCAAGGCCAGCGGATAACCCATACGTCCGCTTCTTGCCGCGACTTCATCAACAGGAGCGTTTGATGGAACACCAAATTCTGGCGTCTGGTGGTGCAGGCAGCACCCACCCCGCCGCGACCCCATGTGCTACAGGAGCATCTGATGCAGCATAGAACGCTGGCCTTTATCGGCGCGGGCAACATGAGCCGCAGTATCATCGCCGGACTGGTCAAGGCGGGTTATCCCGCCGGGCAGATCACTGCTGCCAACCCCAGTCTGCCCAAGCTGGAGGCGCTGGCGAGGGAACATGGCATTCGCATCACCCAGAGTAATGCCGAGGCAGCCCGAGGCGCCGAAGTGATCGTGCTGGCGGTCAAACCGCAGCTGATGGCCGGCATGCTGGCAGCACTGGTTGAAGAGCTGGGATCCCTTGAGGGCAAGCTGCTCATCTCCATCGCGGCCGGTATCAAGGTGGCGCGCCTTGGCGAGATGGCCGGTGGCCATGACCGCATCATCCGCACCATGCCCAATACCCCGGCCCTGCTGGGTCTGGGCATGACCGGTCTCTATGCGCCCGAGCATATTGGAGCCAGTGATCGCGAGTTTGCCGAGCAGATGATGCAGGCGGTCGGCAAGACCCTCTGGGTAGAGCAGGAGTCCAGCATCAACGGCATCATCGCCGCAGCGGGCAGTGCTCCGGCCTACTTCTTCCTCTTTATGCAGGCGATCGCCGAAGAGGCGGAGGCGATGGGTTTCTCGCCCGATCAGGCACGCCTGCTGGTGCAGCAGACCGCGCTGGGCGCAGCCGCCATGGTGGAGCAAAACCCGGAGCTGGCGCTGCAGACCCTGCGTGAACAGGTGACCAGCAAGGGCGGCACCACAGCCGAAGCCATCAAGACATTCCAGCAGCAGGGGCTGATGCCGCTGACTGCGCAAGCCATGCAGGCGGCCGTTGCTCGCGCCACCGAAATGGAAACCCTCTTCTAACAGGAGCCCAGATGAACACTGCTTACTTTCTGATTAACACCGTTTTCGATCTCTACCTGATGGTGATCCTGCTGCGCGTCTGGCTGCAGTGGGCCCGTGCCGACTTCTACAACCCGATGAGCCAGATGGTGGTCAAGCTGACCAATCCGCTGGTGATCCCGCTGCGCCGTGTGATCCCGGGCTTGGGCGGCATCGATCTCGCTTCCGTGGTGCTGGCGCTAGCTGTCGCCTTCGCCAAGCTGGCCCTGCTCAAGAGCATGAACGTGCTGCTGGCGGACTGGCTCAGCATCAGCCTGTTTGCCGCGCTGACTGTGCTGAAGAAAGCAGGCTCGATGATCTTCTGGGTACTGCTGATCCGCGCCATCCTGAGCTGGGTCAGCCAGGGCCGCAACCCCATCGAATACGTGATGCATCAGTTGACCGAACCGTTCCTCGCTCCTATCCGCCGCGTACTGCCGGCACTGGGCGGGCTGGATCTCTCGGTGCTGGTCGCCTTTATCGGCCTGCAAGCCATCAACTACCTGCTGGGTGACCTGTTCGGCCAGCTGTGGTGGATGATTTGATGCCAGCCGTCCTGCAACAAGGGGATGAACTGGTACTGCATCTGGTGATCCAGCCCAAGGCGAGTCGGGATCAGATTATCGGATTGCATGGCGAAGAGCTGAAAGTGGCCATCACGGCGCCGCCGGTCGATGGCCAGGCCAACAGCCATCTGATCAAGTTTCTGGCCAAGCAGTTCAAGGTGGCCAAGGGACAGATCACCATAGTGCGGGGCGAGCTGGGGCGACACAAAACCGTCGCCATCGACAGCCCCAAACAGTTGCCGCAAGAAGTGAGTGCGCTGCTGAATGACACGCAAGGCTGAATGAATCGGCCTGCGCCAACCGTAGATATGAGAGGGATGACAGATGAAAACAGCCTGGATGAGTGGCCTGCTGGCACTGCTGATGACCCTGCCGCTCAAGGCAGAACAGATGAAGGAGCTGGGGCCCTGGCTAGTGCACTACAACGCCTTCAACTCCAGCTTCCTCACACCGGAGGTCGCCAAGGCGTATGGACTGGAGCGCAGCCGCTACAACGCCATCATCAATATCGCGGTACAGGACAAGCAGAAAGTGGCGCAAGCCGTGGGGATCACCGGCGAGGCCAAGAACCTGACCGGTACCATCCGCACCCTGAACTTTCAGGAGGTAAAAGAGGGCGATGCCATCTACTATCTGGCGACCCTCCCCTACCGCAACGAAGACACCTATCAGTTCACCCTGAAGATCATGGGCGGTGGGCAGCAACAGAACCTCAGCTTCCAGCAGACCTTCTACGTCGACTGAGCAGAAACATGAAACCCCGACCAAGGCCGGGGCTTCATTTTATCCATATGACAAGGGCGCCATCAGGGCGCCCTTGTTACATCTATCCCGTACCGCAACGGTTACAGGGCGAGGAACAGACCGGCCAGACAGGCACTCATCAGGTTCGCCAGCACGCCGGAGAGAATGGCGCGCATGCCGTAACGGGCGATGAAGGATTTGCGCTCCGGCACCATGGAGCCCAGACCACCGATCAGGATCGCCATGGAGGAGATGTTGGCAAAGCCGCACAGGGCGAAGGTCACGATGGCCTTGCTCGACTCGCTCAGGGTCTGATCCTGCACCAGACCGATGAAGGCGACGAACTCGTTGACCACGATCTTGGTACCGATCAGGGCGCCAGCGGCTTGCGCCTGATCCCAGGGCACGCCGATCAGCCAGGAGACGGGGGCAAACAGCCAGCCCAGTATGATCTGGAAGCTCAGATCCAGCCCCACCAGACCACCAGCCCAGCCGAGCAGGCCATTGAGCATGGCGATCACGCCAACGAAGGCCAGCAGGGTCGCACCGACTGCCACCGCAATATTGAGGCCGGACATGGCGCCATCGGCCGCCGCTTCGATCACGTTGGTAGCGCGGGGGATCTCCACATCCTGATGGTGATCGACCTCTTCAGCTCCCGGCGGCACCAGGATTTTGGCCATCGCCAGACCGGCAGGGGCTGACATGAAGGCGGCAGCGATCAGGTATTTCAGCTCAACCCCGAGGCTGGCATAGCCCACCAGGGTGCCACCGGCGACGGAGGCGAGACCACAGCTCATCACAGCGAAGAACTGGGAGTCGGACATCTTGGAGAGGTAGGGTTTGACCACCAGCGGCGCTTCCACCATGCCGACGAAGATGTTGGCGGTCGCGGAAAGACTCTCGGCACGGCCGGTGCCCAGCAGCTTCTGCAAGCCACCACCCAGCAGGGCGATCACCCGCGGCATGATACCGATGTGGTAGAGGATGGCGATCACCGCGGAGAAGAAGATGATGACCGGCAACACGTTGAAAGCAAAGATGAAGCCCAGCTTGAACTTGGCCAGATCGCCAAACAGGAAGGCGATCCCCTCCTGGCCATAACCGATCACGCTGCTTACGCTCTCGCTGACCCCGTTCAGGACGTGCTGACCGGCAGGCAACCAGAGCACCAGACCGGCAAACATGATTTGCAGGCAGAGGGCAAGGCCAACTGTTCGCAACGGGATACGACGACGATTATCAGAGCAGATGACGGCAAGCGCCAAGATACTCAGGATGCCGAGCAGGGCAATCATAGGGACTCCATCAGGTGGGGCAAAAGATGGGCGCGGATTCTGCGCCTCTCACCCCGTCACTGCAAGTCCGCTTGGTTACAAGCCTGTTAGAAAAAACGTTTGCACGATATCGGTTGTGCCAACTGGCTGATTTGGTTCGATTTTAGTATCAGAAGAAATCGAGAGTTCTTATATGGAAACAATTATTCCTCACCGCCGGACAATTTCCCCCCGAGCCAGGGGGCCAGTCGCTGCTCCCAATAGGGTTCGGGGCCAAAGCTGGCCTTGAGGAAATCGATGAAGAGACGGATCTTGGGATCCAGATGTTCGCGCCGGGCATAAACGGCGTGTACCGCCATCTGCTGGTTCGGTCGCCACCCTGGCAACACCGGGATTAACTTGCCGCTCTGTAACTCCTTGTCCAGCAAGTAGTTGGCGATATAGGCGATGCCGAGCCCGGCCAGTGCCGCATCCCGCACCGCCTCCGCCATATCCACCCGATAGTTGCCCGCCACCTGCACCGTCTGGCGCTCCTTGCCCTGGCGAAACGACCACTGGTGATAGCGCCGCTCCCGACTCTGGTAAGTGATGCAGTTGTGCTGGGCCAGATCCTTGGGATGAAGCGGCGTGCCGTGGCTCAGCAGGTAATCCGGCGAAGCCGCCACCACGAAGCCGATGTCGGCCAACCGCTGTCCCACCAGCCCTTCCGGCTTGTCCTCATAGGTGGTGAGCCAGAGATCCAGCCCCTCATCCACCAGATTGGTTCTGTGGTCGAACAGCGAGACTTCCAGCTCCAGCTCGGGATAGCGATCCTGAAACGCCTTGAGATGAGGAATGACGTGCAGACGACCAAATGATTGGCCCACCCCGAGATGGAGCACGCCGCTCACCTTGCCGCGCCGCTCGGCGATCATCGAGTCCGCCTCCTGCGCCACCGCCACCAGCGCATGACAGTGACGGGCGTACTCCTGACCCAGCTCGGTCAGGACAAAGCGGCGGGTGGTGCGCTGTACCAGCTGGGCGCCAAGGGTGGTCTCCAGCAGCGCCAGCTGCTTGCTGATATGGGATTTGGAGACCCCAAGACGACGGGCGGCGGCAGAGATCCCCTGCTCGCGCACCAGCGCATCGAAGATCACCATTTGAGGAAGACGTTGCAGCACAGGATAACCGGATTGAGTGGCGGGAGCCCATTATTCCAGAGCCGCCCGCCAAGGGGTAGGGTCAGAGCCCCAGCGCCCGGGTAATCTGCAGTTTGAGGGGGTCGTCAGCCGGATTCTGGTTGGCGCCGTAGCTGGCGATCAGCTTGCCATCGCGCCCCACCAGATACTTGTGGAAGTTCCAGTTCGGCTCATCCCCATCAGCGGCCGCCGCCAGCCCCTTGAACAGTGGCACAGCATCGGAGCCCCGCACCGCTACCCGATTGAACATCGGGAAGGTGACGCCATAGTCGCGGCGACACACCTCGGCGGTCTTGGTCTCGTTGCCCGCCTCCTGCCAGAAATCGTTGGAGGGGAAACCGAGAATAATCAATCCCTTATCCTTGTAGCTTTGGTAGAGCTGCTCCAGATCGCGAAACTGGCCGCTGTAGCCGCAGTAGGAGGCGGTATTGACCACCAGCACCACCTTGCCCTCGGTCAGCTGACAGAGGTTATGGCGCTGAGAGTTGTTTAGCTCCCGCATCTCCACATTGAAATAATCTGGGCACGCCGAAGAGGCCGCGCTGGCCCCCAATAACAGCAACAGAGTGAACCATTTCATCGCCAAGACTCCTTTTGTTTTGTCCATCATACGCGGTTACCAGAGCCGCAGTTCACTCTCAATGCAGGGGAATGCCGGTCAGCCAGCCGTGGCCCCAGAACACCAACAGCGCGGTGGCAGCCAGGCCCGCCCCGACGCTGATGCCAGTGCCCGTCCAGTTAGCCGCCGGGCGGGGATATCGCTGCCAGTCCCGCACCGAAATCCAGACCATGCTCACCAGCGCCCACAGCCCGATGCCGCCAAACAACACCAGAGATCGCGCCTCGCTGTTGACCAGCAGATGGGCCACCGCCCAGAGCAGGGTACCGAGCAGTTGGGGATGCACCAGCCAGCGGCGCAGATGGTTGGGCCCCTGGCCGGAGAAGAACAGGATCAGCGCAAAAGGCATCATCACCGCCATGGTCGTCGGCCCCCACTCCGGCAGGAAGTAGAGCGGCAGCGAGCTGGCCGAGCGCCAACCGGCGATGATGCAGGCGATGGCGATAAACACCAGCAGGGAGAAGAGCCCCTTGTAGCGATTCTCACCCAGCCGTTCTCTCAGTCGCGCCCGATGGGCCACCGCAAAACAGGGATAGAGATGGATCAGGGTAAACAGCGCAACCCCCAGGGTCAGCAGGAACATGAGTCTCTCCTTGTACTTGGTACGACCACTATGCCGTAAAGGGAGATGTGCGCCTATCAAAACCGCGCTTACCCATGGAGTCAAAAGTGTGGCAAGACAAAGGAGCAGAAAGAAAAGAGCCGATCACGATGGATCGGCAAATAAGTGCCAGGGCAGTCAGACATCTCGCGGGATGGGAGATGCCCCAAACGGGGATATTGAGTGGCCGATGGGGCGCATCGGCCGAACCGGATCAGCCCTTGAGCTGATAGAGCGCTGCTACGTTGCGCGCAGTGAGTTGAATGTTGGTGCTGGCGCTCTCCAGCGCCTCCGGCAGAGACATGGCGCGGTTGACCACAGCGAATACCGCGTCCAGACCGTGATCATGTACCACACCGCAATCGTCGGTCAGGCAACCGGAGATGCCGATCACCGGCTTGCCGAACTGCTTGGCGCAACGTGCGACACCGATTGGCGTCTTGCCATGGATGGTCTGGCTGTCGATGCGCCCTTCGCCTGTGATGACCAGATCCGCATCGGCCACTTCCTCGGCCAGTTTCAGCGCTTCGATGACGATCTGGATGCCGGGCTTGAGCTCGGCACCAAGCAGACCGACCAGTGCGGCCCCCATGCCACCGGCAGCGCCCGCCCCCGGAATATCCTTCACCTGCTTGCCAAGGGCCTGCTCAATGCAGTCGGCATAACGGGAGAGGTTGGCATCGAGCTGCGCCACCATCTCGGGGGTCGCCCCCTTTTGCGGGCCAAACACCGCAGAGGCGCCTTTCGGGCCGCAAAGCGGGTTGTTCACATCGCACGCCACCTCGATAACCAGCTCGCTCAGACGCGGATCCAGACCGCTCAGATCGATGGTTGCGAGCTCACTGAGACCTGCGCCGCCCAGCTCGATGGCTGAGCCATCCGCTTTGAGCAACTTGCCGCCGAGCGCCTGGATCATGCCGGCACCGCCGTCATTGGTGGCGCTGCCGCCGATACCGAGGATCAGATGCTTCACCCCCATCTCCAGCGCGGCCAGGATCAGCTCACCGGTGCCGAAGCTGGAGGTGAGCAGCGGATTGCGCTGCTCGGGCGCCACCAGATGGATGCCGGAGGCGGCGGCCATCTCGATGACGGCGCGCTCGCCATCACCCAGCAGACCGACGAAGCCCTGTACCTTGTTGCCAAGAGGCGCAGTCACTTCGACCGGCAGGATGCGGCCACCGGTGGCATCCACCAGCGATTGCACCGTACCTTCACCGCCATCGGCCATCGGCAATTTGACGTAGGTGGCGTTCGGCAGCACCTGCTTGAAACCGGCCTCGATGGCATCAGCCACCGCCATGGCGCTCAGACTCTCCTTGAATGAATCGGGGGCAATAACAATTTTCATATCAATTCCTTAGGCGAGGCCAAACACGCCAAACATCAGGGTGGAGACAGTGGCAATGGTCAGACCGACTGCAGTTTCGTAAGGGATAAGTTTCAGGCGCTCACCCACCCCCATGTGGACGCTGCCACCGGTGGCATGGAAGAAAGAGCCGTGAGGCATGTGGTCAAATACGGTGGCACCGGCATGGATCATCGCCGCTCCGGCCAGACTGCTGATCCCCAGTTCAATCAGGGTGGAGCTGAATACGTTGGAGGCCACCACGGTACCGGCGGTGGTCGAGGCGGTCGCCAGCGACATCAAAGCACCGGAGATAGGCGCCAGCAGGTAAGAAGGCAGACCGGAAGCGGTCAGGCCGCTGATCAGCACATCTTTCAGACCGGAGTTGGCGATGATGCCTGCCAGGGTACCGGTACCCAGCAGCATGATGGCGACCGGCGCCATGCGGGCGAGGCCGGAGACTGCAAACTGGTTCACCTTGCTGAATTTACCCATCATCAGGGCACCGACCAGACCACCGAGGGGCAACGCAATCAGCGGATCCACCACGATACCGGCAACAGGACGCAGAGCCAGCAGCAGGATGGCGACCAGCGGCGCGCTGATGGCGGCGGCAAAGCCTGGCAACTTGGCACCGGCAAAGCTCACCACTTCATCAGCAGCAACCTTGCTGCCCTTGTTGTTCAGCCGCTTGGCCAGCCAGTAGGCCATCACCAGACCGAACAGGCCCGGAATGATGCCCGCCGCCATCACAGAGGTCAGGGGTAAATGGAAGGCATCAGCCGCGGCAATGGCGTTGGGATTGGGGGACATGACGTTACCCGCCTTGCCGCCGCCGATCATCGCCAGCAGGATGGCCGCCTTGGAGAGGTCGGCACGGCGGGCGATGGCCAGCGCGATGGGGGCGACCGTGATGACGGCCACATCCACGAATACGCCGACCGCAGTCAGGATCAAGGTTGCCAGCGCCAGCGCCAGCAGAGCGCGGGTTTCACCCAGCTTCTTGACGATAGTCTCGGCGATAGTGGTGGCCGCCCCCGATTCGATCAGCACGCCCGCCAGCACACCGGCCGCCAGGATCCGCATCACCGCAGTGGTGATCCCCTGGGCACCGCCGATCATCAGGGCGACGGTCTGGGTCAGATCGGCACCGCCAATCAGGCCACCGGCCAAAGCCCCCACGATCATGCCGTAAGCGGGCGGCACCTTCTTCAAAATGAGGATGATGGCGATGGAGAGCGCCGCGATGGCGCCAAGGGCAGTAACCGGGATCATGACGGACACCTTCAATGGGAGTGAATGGCCGCCATTATGGAGATCTGCAATCAGAATGCTTTGGCTGAATAGCCAAAAATCACATCATGTAAATGTATTTTTTTGTCTAAAATTACAATCACAAGTCGAGATTAAGGCCGAGATAGAGCAAAAATTTGTCGTCTAACTTGTTGAAATTCAACCCGGTTATCTGCTCTATTCGCCCCAGCCGATAGCGCAGGGTATTGGGGTGAATGAACAGCGCTTCGGCACAGCGATGCAGATCACAATCCTGCAAGAAATAGTGGCGCAGGGTCTTCTGCAGCGCCCCCTTGCCATCTTCCCGGGCCAGTTTCTGTAGCGGTGTGCGCAGCTGATCCGCCTGCCAGGAGTCCGCCAGACTGCCGAGCAGCACTGGCAAACGGTAGTCCTCAAAGAAGTAGACCTGTTTGCGCGGCGCCTGCCGCATGCCACGGCGCAGGGTATCTCGCGCCGTCTGGTAAGAGCGCGCCAGCCCGTCGATCCCGGCGAAGTAATCGCCCACCGCGATATGCACCTTGAAGTGGGGAATGCGGGCCAGCAACTGCTTGATCCGGCTGCGCTCCTGCGCCGATTGCCAGACGCCATCACTCAATTGCGCCGGTTTGAGCACCACTATCTCGTCGAGCCCGTTGATGGCGACCAGATTGTCCCGCTCCGGATTTTCCAGCTGATGGACCAGCTCCCGCAGACGCGACGGATCCGCCTCCTCCAGCGCCAGCACGGCCACCACCCGAGGCTGGGCCAACTCCAGCCCGAGAAAGCGGGCCGCCTGCTGCAATTGATCGACTCGCCCCTCGCCCCGAATGAGCTGCAACACCAGCTCCTCCTTGTGGCGCTTGTCCCACTGCAACTGCTCGGTGAGCGCCGCCTGCTCCAGGATCAGCTCTGCCGTCATTCGCACCAGCTCGGCGTAAGCACGCACTTCCTCCGGATCGCCGGAGATACCGATCACCCCGATCAGCTCCCCCTGATAGGAGATGGGTAAATTGATGCCGGGTCGCACCCCTTTGAGCTGCAGGGCTGTCGCTTCGCTGATCTCCACCACCCGGTTTTCGGTCAGCGCCAGCACAGCCCCTTCGTGGCGCTGATGAATCCGCTCCGGATTGCCGGACGCAATGATGAGGCCGTGTTCGTCCATCACGTTGACCGAGAACGACAGGATCTTCATCGCCCGTGCGACGATCTGACGGGCAAGGTTATCGTTTAGCTGCATAACATCTCCGGACAAGGGGCTGATCTGGCTACGTCACCACGAGGCGATTCAGGGCACATGGGCGCAAAGATGCCACATCATCAAGACAAGCGAGAGGGGGATCGCTAGAATAGGCCACTTTACCCGATGTGTGCCCCGCCATGGAGCAGGACTTGCGTGCTTGCACCCGCCTGCCCGTGATGGCCCATCCCTCCGATCTGGACTGTGCTATGGATTATGAATTTCGCCGCGACCCGTTTGGTGGCTATCGCGCCCGGTTCTCCATGGGCCATGAAGCCATCGGTCAGTGGCTGATCGACGAAGTTGGCAAAGATGAAGATAAGCTCGACGAGCTCTTCTCCATCATTGATCAGCTCTCCAACCGCACCCGAGTCGAATACCGGCTCAACGGCGGTGACTACTCCCTGCTGCTGACCCATGAAGAGGCGGAGGTGAAAGCCAACGCCCTCAATATCGAGCTGGGTGAGGATCTTGACGATCTCGCCTACTACGATGATGAACAGCTGGCCATGTGCGGGCTGGAAGATTTTGCCCAGGTGCTCACCTCCTGGCGCGCCTTTATCCGTAACGAGGATATGGGCTGATTGACCCAATGTCGGATTACTATGTCGGGCAAACGTGCCCTTTTGCCTAACTCAACAGGATTGACTATGTCTATTTACGATTTTGATGACGAACTGCCGGAAGACGAAGAACAGGAATCCACCAAGAAAGCGGCTGCACCTGCCAAGAAGAAAGGCAAGCAGGTGATGAACACTCAGGTCAACCTGAGCCCGCGCGATGCCAGCCGCCTGAACGGTATGCACGTTGAAGCGATCGCCACGCTGGACGACGTCAGCCTGCCGAAGAACGTCATCTTCAAGGCTGGCCTGATCGCCCTGGGCGAACTGGAAGCCAGCAAGCGCGCCGATATCATCGCCCGCGTGATTGCCGAATCAGGCCGCTAAGCGTCCCTGAAGGCAAATAGAAAGCCGGAGCCACTGCTCCGGCTTTTTGTTTTCCGGCCGTGCACTCTCAACGGCAATCGATCCCCTTTCCGGCTCGGGAGATCAGTTGGTCATAGCGACCATCGGCACGGGCGGCAGCCAGGGCATGATTGAAGCGCTCAAGCAGGCTGGCGGCCTCCGGGTACTGCCGTGAAATGATCAGGTAAAAGGTGTCGCTCTGGCGAAAGTGGGGCAATGCCTGCAGATGGCAGGGATCGCCAAACAGTTGGCGGCTGGCATCCCGGGTCACCGTCTCGTTCATCGGCAGCAGATCGATCCGTTTACGATCCAGCAGTTGCAGACACTGTGCCAGGGTCTTGGGGCGCTGCAGATCCAGCCCGAAACGCTTGATCACCCCGTCGGCATGGCTGGTACTCCACCCCAGCGGAATACAGACACGCAACCCTTGCCAGCGGCCAGCCTGAATGGCCTCGCTCCCCCGATAGGTAAACCAGGAGAGGCGATCAATATGAATGGGAGCGCTGTAGTGGAAGAGCTTGGCCCGCTCGGCAGTCCAGGCGTAGGGGAAGGTGGCCGCGACCAACCCATTGCGGGTCAACTGATAGCCGCGGGGCCAGGGCAGGTAGTCGACCTGGATCTCTCGATACCCGGCCTCTTGCAGCAGGGTCGTCACCAGCCGGGTGCTCTCGCCACCATCAGGCAGGGCCTTGCCGGTATATGGGGTGAACTCACCGGTCACCAGCAGCAAGGGTGCGGCCTGCAGCCAGACACACCAACAACACAACAACCACAGATAGTGCTTCATCAGCTGCTCTCCCTTTACCCTGTTGATGAGTATAGAGAAGGGATCCGACCACCTCCTGCGCGGTTGTCCTGCTGACGCCCTCTTGTTAAGGTTGCCGCCAGCCTCGTTCAAGGAGATCCAATGTTACCCCTCCCCGACTCATTTATCTGGGGCGCGCTGGCGCTGGCCGTGCTACTTGCCCTCTTCCGCCAACGTCTTCCCGCCTTTGCCCTGCTGGGACTCTCCCTGCTGCTGGCACAGTGGCTTGACCGAATGACGCTACCCGCCCTGCTGGTCTCGGTAGCAGGATTACTGCTGGCGTGGCGTACGCCAACCCTCCCCGCCCGCCGGGCGATGGCGGCCAGAGTGGTGCTGATCCTCTGGGCGATTGCGCTGACCCTGCACCTAATCCCCGGCTTCAACAATCTCAAGGTGCTGGCTCAGGCGCTGGCAGGCCCCGCCAGCGTGCCGTTCAACATGTATCTGAACCTCGACAAACCGCTGCTGCTCTTTGGCTTGCTGCTGGCCTGCCCGATGCTGCTGGGCAAGGGGGGCGCAATCCGCTGGCGCCCGCTGGCCCTGTTACTGCTGCCGCTGGGAGCCCTGCTGGTCATCGCCTGGCAGTTGGGGGCACTGAAACCGGAAGTGGGTCTGCCCCACTGGTGGTGGCTGTTTGCACTCAACAATCTGCTGTTCACCTGTGTGGCGGAAGAGGCGCTGTTTCGCGGCGCGATCCAGCAGGGGCTGACCGGGCGTTACCGCCCCTGGATTGGCATCGTCGTGGCTGCGCTACTGTTCGGAGCCATCCACTTGCCCGGTGGCCCACTGCTGGCGCTGTTTGCGACCCTGGCAGGCTGCTGCTACGGCCTGGCATTCCAGCTCAGCGGGCGACTCTCCGTGGCCATCCTGATCCACTTCGCCTTCAACTTCGCCCATCTGGCGCTCTTCACCTACCCGCTGGCCCACCGCTAATTCCTGAAGGCGCCTGACACGGGCGCCTTCCCTCGCTCCTCCCCCTCTCTCTTTAAGCGTGCTGCCTCGCTCGCTTTACACCTCCACAAAGCTCCAAACAAAACCAATTCATTTACTTGTAACCAAAATGTAAACAAGCTGACCTCTGCATTCGCCATAACAGTCACTTTCCATTGCCCTGCAACCAAAAGGATCCTGTGATGCAGAAAACCCTCAGTTATGCCGCCCTGCTGCTGGTCAGCCAGTTCCCGCAACTGGCACTGGCCGATACCGATGTCTATCTCACCAACAACAGTCCTGAACCGCTTCAGATCGACATCCGCCAAAGCGGCAGCGGCCAGCTGCAACCCGGCAGTCAGTGGCTGCAGCACCGCACCGAGCTGGGCCCATGGGAGAGCGCCATGGTACTCAGCTTCAATCGCTATGAGGGGGTCAAGGCGGGCAAGAGCTATCTGTTCGAAACCCGCGTGACCACAGCGGGTGGCGACGTCTATCGCCTCAACCAGCTGATGGAGGGAACCTGGTGGAACACCACCTTGCAGCACGGTGGCGAGACGCCGACCGGCGCATCCGGTTGGCAAAACGATCGGGCGATCCATCGCGTTGCGGGACCACAAGAGCTGGCCTTTGCCGCCAAGTTCACCGGCCGTTACGACGATCTGCACTATATGATCACGCCTCCCCAAAAACGGGAGCAACCGGAACCGGCAGAACACAGGCTCAAGGTGGCCAGCTACAACGTCTGGGCACTGCCGGTGATCGCCTCCAGCATCGGCGAGCGGTTGACCTTGCTGCCTGATTATCTCAAGGGCTATGACGCCCTGCTGCTGCAAGAGGTATTCGATGGCCGCCGCGAGGGCTTTTTGCAGGCGCTGGCGAAAGAGTACCCCTACCAGACCAAGGTACTCGACAAGCCCGGGGTCAACATTCATGACGGCGGCGTGGTGATCGTCAGCCGCTATCCCATAGTGCGGGAGGCCCAGCTGGTCTATCCCCAATGCACCGGCACCGACTGCTTCGCCGACAAGGGGGTGATGTACGCCGAGGTGATCAAGGGGGGCAAGGCGTGGCACCTGTTCGCCACCCACACCGCCAGCTTCGACACCGACGAGGCCCGCAAGCTGCGCCAGATCCAGTTCGGTCAGATCCGCTCTCTGGCAGCCAGCCTGAAGATCCCCGCCAGCGACACCGTCATCTACGGCGGCGACTTCAACGTCAACAAACGCAAGTTTGCCGATGACTACGCCAACATGCTGGCCAATCTGAATGCCTATGAACCCGCCTATGGCGGCTATACCGAAGCCACCTTCGATCCCAGGATCAACCCCTATGCCGGTGGCCCACTCTCCGGTGGCGCCAACGTCGAGTATCTGGACTATCTGGTAGTGAGTCGGGAGTACGGCAACGCCAGCCACAACCTCAACACGGTCTGGATCCCGCGCAGCAGCGATGGCAGCCTCTGGCCCGCCAGCAACCTCTCAGACCACTTCCCGGTCAAGGGAGAGATCAGCCGATGACTCGCCGTTACGGGATACTGGCGCTGGCGATCCTGACCCTTTTGCTGATGAATCTGGGCTGGCAGGAAGAGCAGTCCCCGATATCGCCAGAACGGTCGGCGACGCCTTCTCCGGCCGATGTGCAGTTGCCAGCAGAACCGGGGAGCCCGCCTCCCCACATGCCAAACGCTGAGGGGATAGATGGCAAAAGCAAAGAAGTGCCCAGCAGCTGGCAGGCGATGCCGGATGAACTGATCAACCAGCTTGCCAGCGAGATCAGCGACAGCGAGTTGCCGCTGGCGCAGCGTGTGAGCAATCTGGAAGCAACAGAGGCCGGGTGGCTGAGCGAGGGGGAGAGTCTGATCCGGTTACAGGGGCGCTATGCCCTGGCGCTGGATCAGTTGGCGCAAGAAAACGAGCAGTTGCCGCTGGCTGAGCGGCTGGACGCCCTCAGCCGCTTGCAGGAGCAGTGGGCGGCGGATCATCCGGATCTGGCGGTGGATCTGTTCAACCCGGATGCCCGCCTGCAGCAAGCTCGTCAGCTGTGGGGAGATGAGGAGCTGGCCACCCTGGCCCGCCACTTCCTGCCCTCAGAGCAGGCCGAAGCCACGCTGGCGTTTGCCGAGGCGCGCCAGCAGCAGCTGGATCAACGCAGCCGCTACCAGCGAGAGCTGGCCGAGCTGGAGCAGCAACTGGCGGCCAGCCAACAGCAGATGGATCCTGCCCTGTGGCAACAACACAAGGAGGAGGTGTTGAGCCAGTGGCGTCGTGACTTCTTCGCGCGGGAGCAAGGCAAACCCTGAGGTCAGCGCTTGCCCTTGAACTGCTTGACGCTGCGTTTGGCCTGAGTACGGCGATTGGCCTGCTTGTCACGAGGGGGGCGCTTGCCCTCCCCGCTGGCAGGCTGGTCGGTAACCGAGAATCCAGCCAGATCGCCCAACGGCAGCTCGCGGCCGGTCAGGGTGCGGATAGCTTGCAGCATGTCACTCTCGCCATGACAAACCAGCGAGATGGCCAGCCCCTCGCGGCCAGCCCGGGCGGTACGACCGATGCGGTGTACGTAAACAGGGGCGCTGGCGGGCAAGTCCAGATTGATCACCACCGGCAGCGCCTCCACATGGATACCGCGCGCCATCAGGTCGGTGGCCACCAGCACCCGAATTTTGCCCTCTTTGAAATCGCCGAGCGCCTGCTCGCGTACCGCCTGCTCTTTTTCGCCATGGAGGGCAGCCACCGTAATGCCCGCCTTGGCCAGCTTTCTGGCAACCCCATCGGCATCATCCCGCGCACTGATAAAGACCAGCACCTGCGGCCACGCCTGCTCCTTGAGCAGGCTGATGAGCGCCGGCACCTTGCTGCTCTTGTTGACCAGATAGAGCCGCTCTTCGATCTCGTTCACCACGCTGTTGAGGGGGTTGGCCTCGATGCGGGTAGGCTCGCGCAGCAGGCCGTTGGCCAGCGCCTCCAGCTCGGCAGGCAAGGTGGCGGAGAAGAGCAGGGTCTGGCGATCCGCCGGAATAAAGCCGAGCAGCGCCTTGATGTCGGGAGCAAAGCCCATCTCCAGCAAGCGATCCGCTTCATCCAGCACCAGCAGTTGCAAACCATCCAGCCCCAACAGTTGCTGGGTCAGCAGATCCCGCAACCGCCCCGGCGTGGCGACCAGCAGCTGTGGCCCCTGCGCCAGTTCGGCCTGTTGCCGCTCCTGCGCAACGCCCCCACACAACGTCACGATGCGCAGCCCCAGCGCCTCGGCCCCCTCTTTTAGCGCGGCAGTGACCTGAATCGCCAGCTCGCGGGTCGGCACCAGCACCAGACCCTGCACTTGGCTGGAGGCAGGATCCAGCCGTTGCAGCAGCGGCAAGCCAAACGCCAGGGTCTTGCCGCTGCCGGTCTGGGCCAGCGCCAGCAGATCCTGCCCCGCCAGCGCCGCCGGAATCGCCAGCTGCTGGATGCGGGTCGGCGTCTGCAAGGTGGCGGGCAAAGAGGCAAGCAGAGCGGGATGGAGGGCAAGTTCGCTAAAGGTCATGGCGCTACGTCAACAAAGAAGTGGGAGGCGAAGTCTAGTGAGCGGGGGCCGAGAAGTAAAACCCTATCCATGATGGCCTGGCCGGGGGCGCTGGCGACCGGCTGACTACACTTTAGCTGACCCATCACCAAGAGAGACACGCCATGACCAGACACATCCCCCTTCTGCTGCTCGTGGTCACCCTGCTCGGCAGCGCCACCCTCGGCCTGTCGCAGACGCCGGAGAACGACGCCGCCCCCGAGCAGCCTAAACCGGTGCGCATCCTCAATGCCCACCTTGGCGAGCTGCCGGGGCTGATCAATGCCGACAAGACAGGCCCCTTTGTCGATCTGGTGCACGCCATCGATGATCTCTACCCCGATGTGACCATCAAGATCACCATCTACCCCATCGCCCGTGCCATGGCTGGGGTGATCTCCGGCAAGGCTGACCTGGGGCTGCCCGCCATCCGCAACCTCAAGGATATCGATATGCTGGCTTATCGCTTCAGTACACGCAGTTTTGGCAAGGTTGCCCATGTGATTTACAGCAATACCGCCTATCCGGTCACCACGGATATGGCCTACGGCATAGTGCCCACCAAACGGGATCTGCTAATCGAGGCGGTTCCCGACTATATGCCCTTCCCGGTGCAGCGCTCGATGAGTATCGAGCAGTCACTGCGCAAGCTCTCACGCGGCCGTATCGACGCCTTTGTCTGGGCGCAAGAGGAGGCTGACCTGATGCTCAAGCAGCTGGGGCTGACCAATATCAGGCGAGAATTTTTCGGAGATTTCGAGGATGTCTTCATCATCCAGAAAGGGGCAGCAGGTGATGAGATGGACGAATTTCTCCGCCAAGCCATCGATAAGCTGGCCGCCACCGGCAAACTGGCCGAGATCTACGAGAAGATCCACCGCCCCTATGTGGAGTGGCAACCCTCCCCACCCGCCAAGGCTGAACTGGCGACCACCCCGCCAGCTACGCCCTGAACGGACAATTCCCGCATAAAAAAATCCCGCCGAAGCGGGATTTTTCATGGCTTGCAGCCTTACAGCACGGCCAGCGCCGCAGCGTAGTTCGGCTCGTCGGCCACTTCGGCGACCAGCTCGCTGTGCAGCACCTTGTTGTCACCATCCAGCACCACGATGGCGCGAGCGGTCAGACCAACCAGCGGACCGGAAGAGAAGGCAACGCCGTAATCTTCCATAAAGGCCGCACCGCGCAGGGTGGAGAGGGTTACTACCTTGTCCAGCCCTTCGGCGCCGCAGAAGCGGGACTGGGCGAACGGCAGATCGGCGGAGATGCACAGCACGACAGTGTTCTCCAGCGCACTGGCCTGTTCGTTGAACTTGCGCACAGAGGTCGCGCAGGTCGGGGTATCGACGCTCGGGAAGATGTTCAGGATTTTGCGCTGACCGGCAAAGCTTGCCAGGGTCACGTCGGAGAGATCCTTGGCCACCAGAGAGAAGGGCTTGGCTTGCTCACCGGCGACCGGGAAGTGACCAGCGACGGAAACCGGGTTGCCTTGCAGAGTGACTGAGTTGCTCATGTGTTATGTCCTTTATTGGTGTAGTAAAAATCCGGGTGATCAGTATAGGGGCGGCGGGACCAGACAAACACCCGCGAAGACAAGGGATATAAAGGGGTTGACCTTGGACTTAACACCAAGGTTTAGACTCCTTCTCGGTAATCAGGGATCTCGCAGGGGCGGGATCCATCAAGAGGGACTCATCATGAGCAAATCCTGCTGCAATCATCAGCACGCCGCCCCCATCAAGGCCGTCAGCAAGGCGGCCCCCGGCCAGAGTGAACATCACCACGATAGCCACTGCTGCGACAACACCACGCCCGTCAGTTGCTGTTCAACCCCGACGCCTCATGAGCACGCATCCCGTGACGGCAATGAATCACCCGGGGATGAAGAGCCTCCCCGAGGAAGTTACCACGATAAAGCGTGCTGCAGTGCCCCCTTATCGCCGGCTCACGATCATAAGCATGAGCATGAGCACGATATGCCCCCTGCCGACCCGCTGGTTGCGCCGGAGCAAGGCAACAGCCGCCATAGCTGGCAGGTGATGGGAATGGATTGCCCCAGCTGCGCCCGCAAGATCGAGACCGCCGTCAGCCGGGTGAGCGGCGTGCAGCAGGCGCGCGTGCTGTTTGCCACCGAGAAGCTGGTGGTGGATCTGGCCCCCGGGCTCTCCCCCGATCCCGTCACCGCCGCCGTGCTGGCCGCAGGTTTCCAGCTCAAGGGGGAAAGCGCTGACAAGCAGGCAGCTGGCCGTAAGCAAGCTTCACAACCGCCCCTGCAAGGCAATCTATCTGGTCACTTTTTGGGCAAATATTGGCAGCCCCTGTCACTGGCCAGTCTGATGCTGGTCGCCGCCCTGCTGCCGAAAGAGCTCGGTCAGCCACTCTTTACCCTGGCCACCCTCTGGGGTCTGTGGCCCATCTCTCGCAAAGCGTGGGCGCTGACCAAAAGCGGCTCCCCCTTCGCCATCGAGACGCTGATGACGGTCGCCGCCGTGGGCGCCCTGTTCCTCGGTGAAACCGCCGAAGCGGCCATGGTACTGCTGCTCTTTATGCTGGGGGAACACCTGGAGGCCTACGCCGCCGGACGCGCTCGAGCCGGAGTGACCGCCCTGATGGCGCTGGTGCCTGACAAGGCGCTGCGCATCCGTACCACTGCCGAGGGCGAGGTGCGCGAAGAGGTCGGCGCCGATGAGCTGCGTCCCGGCGATATTATCGAAATCGCCCCGGGTGCCCGCTTGCCTGCCGACGCCCGCCTGCTCGACGCCCTCGGCGCGTTTGACGAGAGCGCCCTGACCGGTGAATCCATTCCGGTGGAACGTCGCCAGGGGGACAAGGTGCCGGCCGGCAGTCTGGCTGCCGATCGAGTGCTGCGCCTTGAAGTCGTCTCCGAGCCTGGCAACAACGCCATCGACCGCATTCTGCACCTCATCGAGGAGGCCGAAAGCGAGCGCGCCCCCATCGAGCGCTTTATCGACCGCTTCAGCCGCTGGTATACCCCGGCCATGATGCTGATCGCCCTGCTGGTGGTGCTGGTGCCGCCCCTTGCCTTCGGCCAGAGCTGGGAAGAGTGGATCTATCGCGGACTGGCGTTGCTGCTGATCGGCTGCCCCTGCGCGCTGGTCATCTCCACCCCGGCAGCGGTTACCTCGGCGCTAGCCGCCGCCACCCGTCAGGGGGCACTGATCAAGGGCGGGGCTGCACTGGAGCGACTGGCCCATATCGACACCGTCGCCTTTGACAAGACCGGCACCCTGACCCTGGGCAAGCCGCAACTGACCGAACTGGTGAGCCTCAATGGCCAGCCGGAGGCCGAGTTGCTGGCACTGGCTGCTGCCATCGAGCAGGGCTCCCACCACCCGCTGGCCCGCGCCGTGGTCGCCAACGCGACCGAACAGGGGCTGACGCTGGCGGAGGCTCGCGACCTGCGTGCCCTGCCGGGCATGGGGGTTGAGGGACGCATCAACGGTCAACTGTGGCAACTGCTGGCACCGAGCCGGGTGGCGACCCTGAATGTGGAACAGCAAACCCGGATTGCTTCGCTGGAGCGGCAGGGCAAGACCGTTGTGGTGCTCTGCCAGAGCAGCGGCGACCAAGCGCTGCCGATTGCCCTGCTGGCGCTGCGGGATCAGATCCGGCCCGAGGCCGCTACCGCGCTGCAAGAACTCAACCGACTCGGGCTCAACAGCATTATGTTGACCGGCGATAACCCCCGTGCCGCCGAGGCGATCGCCACCGAGCTGGGCATGGGCTGGCGTGCCGGCCTGCTGCCGGAGAACAAGGTAGAAGAGATCGCCAAGCTGGCCAGCACCCAGAAGGTTGCCATGATCGGCGATGGCATCAACGATGCCCCCGCCATGAAGCGGGCCAGTATCGGCATCGCCATGGGGGGCGGCACCGATGTGGCGCTGGAGACCGCCGATGCGGCGCTGACCCACAACCAGCTCGGCGGTATTGCCGCGATGATCCGGCTGTCGCGGGCGGCACTGGCCAATATTCACCAGAATATCGCGCTGGCACTGGGACTGAAGGCCATCTTCCTGGTCACCAGCCTGCTCGGCATCACCGGCCTGTGGATTGCGGTTCTGGCCGATACCGGCGCCACCGCGCTGGTGACCGCCAACGCCCTGCGCCTGCTGCGCAAACGCTAAGCCAGCCAATGGCATCCCAGCCAAAAGCCGTCCCCTAACCGGGACGGCTTTTCTTTTTCCTCTGTCCCGTCCTGAATATGGTTTACACCTTTCCCCCCAATAAATGGAGAACCCGATGGGACAAGGTGTGAAACGGACACAGCGCGATGACTCGCTGACTTTTAAACTGGCACTGGTCGAGCAGATTGAAAAAGGCGAGCTCACCTACAAACAGGCTCAGGTGCGTTATGGCATTCAGGGCCGC
>NZ_JBFODU010000058.1:0-7174 GCF_040908505.1 Aeromonas sp. R1-2
GCGATTACGCTAGCTACAACACCAGCACCTACGGTACGGCCACCTTCACGGATAGCGAAACGCAGGCCGTCGTCCATCGCGATCGGAGCAATCAGGGTAACAACCATTTTGATGTTGTCGCCCGGCATTACCATCTCTACGCCTTCCGGCAGTTCGATGGTACCGGTCACGTCGGTAGTACGGAAGTAGAACTGCGGACGGTAGCCTTTGAAGAACGGGGTATGACGGCCACCTTCTTCTTTGGACAGTACGTACACTTCAGATTCGAACTTGGTGTGCGGCTTGATAGAACCCGGCTTGGCCAGTACCTGACCACGCTCTACGTCTTCACGCTTAACACCACGCAGCAGCGCGCCGATGTTCTCACCTGCACGACCTTCGTCCAGCAGCTTGCGGAACATTTCAACACCGGTACAGGTGGTAGAAACGGTATCTTTGATACCAACGATTTCTACGGTCTCACCTACTTTAACGATACCGCGCTCTACACGACCGGTAACTACGGTACCACGGCCAGCGATAGAGAATACGTCTTCGATAGGCATCAGGAACGGCTGGTCAATCGCGCGCTCCGGCTCCGGGATGTAGGTATCCAGGTGGCCAGCCAGCTCGATGATCTTCTCTTCCCACTGAGCGTCGCCTTCCAGCGCTTTCAGCGCGGAACCACGAACTACCGGCAGGTCATCACCCGGGAAGTCGTACTCGGTCAGCAGTTCACGAACTTCCATCTCTACCAGTTCGAGCAGCTCTTCGTCATCAACCATGTCACACTTGTTCATGAACACGATCATGTACGGGATACCAACCTGACGACCCAGCAGGATGTGCTCACGAGTCTGCGGCATCGGGCCGTCAGTCGCTGCTACTACCAGGATCGCGCCGTCCATCTGGGCAGCACCGGTGATCATGTTTTTAACGTAGTCGGCGTGACCCGGGCAGTCTACGTGGGCGTAGTGACGGGTAGCGGTGTCGTATTCTACGTGGGAGGTGTTGATGGTGATACCACGCTCACGCTCTTCCGGTGCCTTGTCGATCTGGTCGAAGGCGAAAGCTTTACCACCGAAGTGCTTGGCCAGCACGTTGGTGATAGCTGCAGTCAGGGTGGTTTTACCGTGGTCAACGTGGCCGATGGTGCCGACGTTTACGTGCGGTTTATTACGCTCAAATTTTTCTTTAGACACGACGTAGTCCTTCTAGGTTAAACCCGCCTACCGTCGTAGGCGGGGAATCTTAAATTACTTGGATTTGCGCTCTTCGATCACGGCTTGTGCAACGTTGGTCGGTGCATCGTGATACTTGGCGAATTCCATGGCGTAGGAAGCACGACCCTGGGTAGCGGAACGCAGTGCAGTTGCATAACCGAACATTTCGGCCAGCGGCACCAGAGCACGTACGATCTTGCCGGACGGGCCATCTTCCATACCTTCGATCAGGCCACGACGACGGTTCAGGTCACCGATAACGTCGCCCATGTAATCTTCCGGAGTTTCAACTTCTACTTTCATGATCGGTTCGAGCAGAACCGGGTTGGCTTTCATGAAGCCAGCCTTAAAGGCCATGGAAGCAGCGATTTTGAACGCCAGTTCGGAAGAGTCGACATCGTGGTAAGAACCGAAGTGCAGACGCACACCCAGATCCATAACCGGGTAACCAGCCAGCGGACCAGATTTGAGCTGCTCACGGATACCTTTATCAACACCCGGGATGAATTCACCAGGAATGACACCACCTTTGATGTCGTTGACGAATTCGTAGGCTTTGCCTTCTTCCAGCGGGTACATGTCGATAACAACATGACCGTATTGACCGCGACCACCAGACTGCTTGGCATGCTTGCCTTCGATGTCTTTAACGGTGGTACGGATGGTTTCACGGTAGGCAACCTGCGGCTTACCTACGTTGGCTTCAACCTTGAACTCGCGACGCATACGGTCAACGATGATGTCCAGGTGCAGCTCACCCATACCAGCGATGATGGTTTGACCTGACTCTTCGTCAGTCCATACGCGGAAGGACGGATCTTCCTGAGCCAGACGGCCCAGTGCCAGACCCATCTTCTCCTGGTCAGCCTTGGTTTTCGGCTCAACCGCGATAGAAATTACCGGCTCCGGGAATTCCATACGCTCGAGGATGATCGGTGCGTTCGGGTCACACAGGGTGTCACCAGTGGTCACGTCTTTCAGACCGATAGCAGCAGCGATGTCACCAGCGCGTACTTCTTTGATCTCTTCACGCTTGTTGGCATGCATCTGAACGATACGGCCAAAACGCTCGCGCTTGTCCTTGACGGAGTTCAGCACGGTGTCACCGGAGTTGATCACGCCAGAGTAGACACGGAAGAAGGTCAGGTTACCAACGAACGGGTCGGTAGCGATCTTGAACGCCAGAGCAGAGAACGGCTCGTCATCGGAAGCGTGACGCTCGTCTTTGGTCTCGCCGTCCATTTTCAGGCCGTCGATAGCAGCAACGTCGGTCGGAGCCGGCAGGTACTCGATCACGGCATCCAGCATTGCCTGTACGCCCTTGTTCTTGAACGCGGAGCCACAGGTTACCAGGATGATTTCGTTGTTCAGCACGCGCTGACGCAGAGCACCTTTGATCTCTTCCTCGGTCAGCTCTTCGCCGCCCAGGTATTTTTCCATCAGGTCTTCAGACGCTTCAGCAGCGGCTTCAACCAGATTCATACGCATTTCTTGCGCCTGTTCCAGCAACTCAGCCGGGACGTCTTCGTAATCGAAGGATACGCCCTGATCAGCTTCATTCCAGTTGATGGCTTTCATCTTGACCAGGTCAACAACGCCCTTGAAGTTCTCTTCAGAGCCGATGTTCAGCTGAAGGGGAACCGGAGTACCTTTCAGACGGGTCTTGATATGCTCAACGCAGCGCAGGAAGTTGGCGCCGGTACGGTCCATCTTGTTGACGAACGCGATACGGGGAACCTTGTACTTGTTAGCCTGACGCCATACGGTTTCAGACTGTGGCTGTACGCCACCTACGGCACAGTACACCATCACGGCACCGTCCAGAACACGCATTGAACGCTCTACTTCGATAGTAAAGTCAACGTGGCCCGGGGTATCGATGATGTTGATACGGTGCGGTTGGAACTGTTTACCCATACCGGACCAGAAAGCGGTGGTCGCGGCGGAGGTGATGGTGATACCACGCTCTTGTTCCTGTTCCATCCAGTCCATGGTGGCAGCGCCATCGTGAACTTCACCGATCTTGTGACTTACACCGGTGTAAAACAGTACGCGCTCGGTAGTAGTAGTCTTACCGGCGTCAATGTGAGCGGAGATACCGATGTTACGATAACGCTCAATGGGGGTTGTACGAGCCATTGTCATCCTCTTACTAAGGCGCTTGTCCCTAGATAATTAAAGGTGCGCAGAGTCAAAAGACCCTGCGCAAGCGGATTACCAGCGGAAGTGAGCGAAGGCTTTGTTCGCTTCAGCCATACGGTGAACGTCTTCACGTTTCTTGACAGACGAACCCTTATTGTCAGCGGCATCCAGCAGCTCGCCAGCCAGACGCTGAGCCATTGATTTTTCACCACGTTTACGAGCGGCATCAACCAACCAGCGCATTGCCAGGGCATTGCGACGTACCGGACGAACTTCTACCGGCACCTGATAGGTTGCACCACCGACGCGACGAGATTTAACCTCGACCGCCGGACGAATGTTATCCAGAGCTTCTTCGAATACGGCCAGGTGCTCTTTGCCAGATTTGGTGGCAATGATGTCCAGGGCGCCATAAACAATGGCTTCTGCAACAGATTTCTTACCGTCAACCATTACTACGTTGACAAATTTAGCCAGCAGCTCTGATCCGAACTTGGGATCTGGCAGGATTTTACGCTGACCAACAACACGACGTCTTGGCATTTCAAATTCTCCGTAACTTCAGGGATTACCCAAAACTAGAAAGCTATCTAACTAGAAACGAATTAACGTTTGGCCTTACTTAACGGAGAACCATTAAGCTTTAGGACGCTTCACGCCATACTTGGAGCGAGCCTGCTTACGGTCTTTAACACCGGCACAGTCCAACGCACCACGAACGGTGTGATAACGAACACCTGGCAAGTCTTTTACACGACCGCCACGGATCAGAACAACAGAGTGCTCTTGCAGGTTGTGACCTTCACCACCGATGTAGGAGGTGACTTCGAAGCCGTTGGTCAGACGTACACGGCACACTTTACGCAGTGCAGAGTTAGGCTTCTTCGGGGTGGTGGTATATACACGAGTGCATACGCCACGCTTCTGAGGGCACGCTTCCAGCGCCGGCACGTTGCTTTTCACAACGAGCTTGATGCGTGGCTTGCGAACCAACTGGTTAATAGTTGCCATCAAAAGGCTCCTGATAATGACTTCATAAACGTGTGGAAAATCCTCCCCGCAGATACGGGGACGCGAAATTTTATGCCCTGTTGTCTGGGGAGTCAAGATTTATACAATTTGCGTCACAAAAGGGCAATTCGGATCCGTTTGATTTCACGACATCATCTTGAATTTTCTTGGAAATGTGCTTCTCAGCCACCCCAGGTGCGCGGGGAACCTTTTTGCGCAATCAGTGCCACCAGACCCGCCATATCGAGCACATTACCCACCCGATGCTGCAAACCGCGAGCTTGCAGATCTTCCTGCATCACATAAAGCGGGATACCCGCCAGCCGCGCGCTCCACTGGGGAGCCGATGCCGCAATCACGGCATCCTGCATCAGTACCAGCTCATCCTCGGGCTGAAGGTATGAGAGCGCCTCTGCCAGAGCCTGACTCTGAAAAGGGGAGTTCAATATCAGATGCAACATGGAGACCTCAAAAGCTGATGTGAGTCGAACATTGTGCCCAGCGCCGAGCCAGTTCCTGGCGCGGTAGACTCTCGACGGGGATCAGCAGATCATCCACAGTCACGCCACGCTCTGCCAGCGAGTCAGCACAAACATAGACCTCTTCGATGTCGTAGAGTTCCAGCATCTTGAAGGTAGGTGCGTAGTGGCGCTGTAAAATGGCGGCAGGCTGCTGCTCATTGAGCAGTTGCAGCACACCGTCCCCAATCAGGAAGAGCGCCAGCTCATCGCTCATGGCCGAGGTGGCCAACAAGGCATCCAGTCCTTCCCGGCCGGCGGCATGGCCATGGGGGCCACGACTGCAGATAAAGGCGATTTTCTTGCTCATGACTCCCCCTAAAACTGAACCAGTCGATCGGCGGTGAGCGCCGCCTCGGCCAACTGGCCCAGACCGCTCAGACAAAATGGCGCTTGCAGATTGAAGTGTACCTGCCCTGCCCCCTTGGCTTCCTGTTCATCGAGCACACCGCGTCGCATGGCAGCGGCGACACAGACGTCGATACGGATCCCCTGCTCTGCTGCCAGCTCTCGCCACAGACGCACCAGGTCAGTCTCATCGGATGCAGGCAGATGCAAACCGTTGCCGTTGCAGACCCCGTCCTGATAGAAGAACAGGTGGGACAAGGTATGCCCCTGTGCCAACAGGGTGCGGGCAAAACGATAGGCTGTGCTGGCCGATTGGGTGCCATAGGCGGGCCCCGTGACCAGGATGGCAAAACTCAGACTCATAGCAGGACTCCTGTGCTGACCCGGTCCATTTTACGCCAAAAACAAAAAAGCCCCTGCCAGGAGGGGCTTGATTCGATCTGTTGATCAGAGATGGGCAATCGCCTCGACCTCGACCAGCACATCTTTCGGCAGACGGGCCACCTCCACGCAGGAGCGGGCTGGCGCTGCATCGCCAAAGTAGCGGGCATAGACCTGGTTGAAGGCAACGAAGTTGTTCATGTCGCTCAGGAAGCAGGTGGTTTTGACCACTTTGCTGGCATCGGCACCGGCAGCGTGCAACACGGCAACCAGGTTCTTCATCACCCGT
This sequence comes from Aeromonas sp. R1-2, assembly GCF_040908505.1. NCBI lineage: Bacteria > Pseudomonadati > Pseudomonadota > Gammaproteobacteria > Aeromonadales > Aeromonadaceae > Aeromonas > Aeromonas sp. R1-2. Next base: position 5,892 of record NZ_JBFODU010000058.1, read on the forward strand.
TCGGCCTGCTCTTCAATGCCGCCAGCCACGATTTCCATGGTGGCAGGATCGAGCGGGATCTGCCCGGAGGTGAAGATCATCTCGCCAACCTTGGTAGCCTGAACATACGGACCAATCGCGGCAGGCGCCTTGTCGGTTGCAATCACTTCTTTAGCCATTCATCTATCCCCTTCTGGAATGAGTTACTCGTTCTCGTCTTCACCCTGCTTGCGCTGTCGGATGTAAAGATAAACGGTATGTTTTGAAATATTGAGTTTGTCAGCCACCAGATTGATCGAATCCTTGATATCGAAAATGCCCTTCTCGAACAGCTGGGTCACGATGAAGCGATTCTTGGCATTGTTGGCCACGGTGGGATCGCGATTGATCTCGTCGATGGTGTTATCCACCGTCTGGGCAACCAGCTCTTCCACGCTGTTGGCAAAGGTCTCTGGTGACTGGCGCGCCGCCTGCTGGGGCGTCGGGAAAAATTCGGCCACGAACTCGTGGAAAGGCGCATTGATGTGCAGGTTGATGCAGATAAGCCCCACTACTTGCCGCTCGCTGTTGCGAATGGCGATGGTGCTCGACTTCATCAGCGCGCCGGTACGGCTGCGAGCGAAATAGCTCTGGGTGTAATCCTGGCCGGTGCTCTCGATGTCCTTGAGCATGCGCAGGGCGAGATCGGTGATGGGCGCCCCGAGGGTGCGTCCGGTATTGAAGCCGTTGGCGATCTTGATCACCGACTCGTGCAGATTTTCCAGGGAGTGGAGTACCACTTCACAATGCTTGCCGAACAGCTCGGCCAAGCCATCGATGAGCCCATCGTATGAGCGCAACAATTCCCTGTCTTCATCTGTAAAAGTGCGGCTGATCAGCTGTTCTTCGGGAAGCATGGCTTCCTCGATACCGACAGTCATGTTCTACCCCTGTAATAACCATTCAACTTTCCCGAGTTTTAAATTGCAGGGGAGTAAAGTCAACTTTTTTTGATTTTTTACTCTACAACTTTGCTCTGGATCATCCTGAAACCCGCACTGCGTCTACCTTTGCCGAGGAATTGGTGTCTAGTCCTGAAATAGGTTTACACATTTTCAACTAACATTTCTCTACTCAGAACCCCCTATGTACCGCATCGGGGGTTCTGTATTTCAACGCATGATGCGGCCGCTCCNCGTTGTAAATATCCACCGCTTCACGCACCATTTCCCGCGCTTGCGTCAAATCCTGCGGGCTTTGCAACAACAACTCTCCTTTCAAAATCCCGTTCACCCGCTCCGCCAACGCATTCTGGTAACAGTCAT
>NZ_JBFODU010000059.1:0-81373 GCF_040908505.1 Aeromonas sp. R1-2
CTGCGCCGCTACCGTTGCAAACTGTGTCTGCGCACCAGCACCGTTCTGACCAAGACGCCCTTGGCCAGATTGCGTAAAGCACAGTGCTGGGAAGACTGCGCGCAAGCCCTCATCGAAGGACTGACTGTCCGCCAAGCCGCACGGCGCTGTGGGGTCAGCAAAAACACCGCGTTCCTCTGGCGTCACCGCTTCTTGCGCGCGATGGCAACCCATCAGGCCACCCGGGAAGAGGGCATCGTTGAGGTTGATGAGACCTTCTTCCTTGAATCGTTCAAGGGGCAGCGGGGACTGCCGCGTCCACCACGTCATCGCGGTGGTAAAGGTCGAACTCGTGGAACCGGGCCAGATTACATCCCGGTGATGGTAGTACAAGACCGTGCAGGCCACCATGCGGATTTCCAGTTGGAGAAAATAGATGCCGAGACGGTCATCGCGGTGTTGAAGCCGTTGGTGTCACCGGATGCGGTGCTGTGTAGCGATGGAGCGGGTGTGTATGCCTGTTTCAGCAAAGAGCAGGGTGTAACCCATCAGGTGGTGCGCAATCGTCAAGGCAAACGGGTGGTCGGTGCGTATCACATCCAGCATGTAAATGGATATCACCATCGGTTGAAAGAGTGGATGGAGCGGTTCCATGGCGTGGCGACGCACTACCTGAAGAACTACTTGGGTTGGCGCCGGATGCTGGAGCGTTACGGAAAAGGCGTAAATATCAAAACATGTTTGCATGAGGCGCTGGGGCGCCCCATGCAACACGTAATTGGGACATAGCCATAAAAAAACGCCTCCACAAGGGAGGCGTTGTCGATAGCAGGTTATCAGGCCGCGTGATGGTAAGCGGAGGCTTCAAACAGCTTCTTGTTGGCCACCAGATCGATGGGGTCAAAATCATCGACGTTGATAGTGCGCAGGCGACTTACCTCGGCGCGGCGCAGCAGCTCCGCTTCGCTCTGGGTCAGTACGCCAGCGGCCAGGCCAATGTCGGCCACCTTGTCCAGCGCCATGAAGGGGCGCTTGATGCCATCGCTCTTGCAGACTTTCTCGAACAGCGGCTCGGCGGCCAGCACGTCATCGAGCGCCTGCTCCAGCAGACCGAAGGGGTTGCCCTCTTCGCGAGTCAGGTATTGCCCCTTGGCCAGGCGGCTGCGAGTTTCGCTCGGGGTTTGCAGCAGACGGGCCACTTGCTGGTCCAGCTTGTCGCACGGACGGTTCAGGTCACGACCCAGCGGCAGCACCACGGCGCGCAGGGCAAGCCCAATCCAGCGGTTCGGGAAGTTGCGCAGCAGTTCGTCGATCGCCTCTTGCGCCTTGAACATGGCATCTTGCAGTGCCCAGTGCAGCAGCGGCAGGTCGGCCTGCTGGCGTCCCTCGTCCTGATAGCGCTTGAGGGCGCTGGAGGCCAGATAGAGCTGGCTCAGCACGTCGCCAAGACGGGCGGAGACCCGCTCCTTGCGCTTGAGCTCGCCACCCAGGGTGCCCATCGCCATGTCTGACAGGAACGCCAGGTTGGCCGAGAGGCGGGAGAGTTGCTGGTAGTAGCCCTTGGTCTGATCCTTGTAAGGGGCCGCGGCAAAGCGGGCGCCGGTGATACCGAGCCAGAAGCTGCGTACCAGGTTGTTGATGGCAAAGCCGACGTGGCTGAACACCGCCTTGTCGAAATCTTTCAGCGCCTGCTCCTTGTCGGGATGGCTGGCAGCCAGCATCTCCGGCAGTACATACGGGTGGCAGCGGATAGCGCCCTGACCGTAGATGATCATGCTGCGGGTCAGGATGTTGGCCCCTTCCACCGTAACGGCGATGGGGGCACCCTGATAGCCACGGGCCAGATAGTTGTTGGGGCCCATGCAGATGGCCTTGCCGCCGTGGATGTCCATGGCATCGATGATGCACTTCTGGGCACGGTCGGTGAGATGGTATTTGACGATGGCGGAGATGACCGAGGGCTTCTCGCCAAGGTCGATACCGGTCACGGTCAGGTTGGCTGCGGCGCCCATGATGTAGGCGTTGCCGCCGATGCGGGCCAGCGGCTCTTCAATCCCTTCCATCTTGCCGATGGGCAGCTTGAACTGGCGACGGATACGGCTGTAGGCGCCGCTCGCTAGGGCCAGCATCTTGACGCCGCCAGTGCTGTTGGAGGGCAAGGTGATGCCGCGACCGACCGACAGACACTCGACCAGCATGCGCCAGCCCTGACCGGCCATGGCCGGGCCACCGATGATGAAATCGAGCGGGACGAACACATCCTTGCCCTGGGTCGGGCCGTTCTGGAACGGCACGTTGAGCGGGAAGTGGCGACGGCCGATGCCGACACCCTTGATGTGAGTGGGAATGAGGGCGCAGGTGATACCGAGCTCTTCCTCTTCACCCAGCAGGTGCTCGGGGTCACGCAGTTTGAAGGCCAGACCCAGCACGGTAGCAATAGGGGCGAGCGTGATGTAGCGCTTGTTCCAGGTGAGGCGCATACCGAGCACCTCTTTGCCTTCCCACTCGCCCTTGCAGACGATACCGAAGTCGGGGATGGAACCTGCGTCAGAACCCGCTTCCGGGCTGGTCAGGGCGAAGCAGGGGATCTCTTTACCCACTGCCAGACGGGGCAGGTAGTAATCCTTCTGCTCGTCAGTGCCATAGTGCTGCAGCAGTTCGCCCGGGCCCAGCGAGTTGGGTACGCCGACGGTGGAGGCGAGCACGGCGCTGGCGCCGCACAGTTTTTGCAGGACGCAGGACTGGGCGTAGGCCGAGAACTCCAGACCGCCATATTTCTTCTTGATGATCATGGCGAAGAACTTGTTGTCCTTCAGGTATTGCCACACCTCGGGGGAGAGGTCCGCGCGCTCGTGGGTCACTTCCCAGTCGCTCACCATGCGGCACACCTCCTCGACCGGACCATCCATAAAGGCCTGCTCTTCGGCAGAGAGGGCGCTGACCGGGATGGCGTGCAGTTTTTTCCAGTCCGGGTTGCCCGCGAACAGATCGGCTTCCCACCAGGTGGTGCCCGCTTCAATCGCCTCTTTCTCGGTGCGGGACATCTCCGGCATGATCGATTTGTAGATCTTGAACAGCGGCTTGGTTATTTGATTGCGGCGAAATTCCACCAGATTGAGCGGGATGGCGATCACCGCGAACAGCGCCCATACCAGCAAGGGCACATGACCATAGATGGCGCCAAGCACCAGGGCTGCGCCGGTGACCAGGGTGGAGATGAACAGGGATGCCCGGCGATAGGCCAGGGCTCCGATAACCAGGATCACCCCGAGCAGAGTGAGGGTCGTCGTCATTGCTTGCTCCTTGCGTGGTTAGGTTGCCAACGTGGCGTAACTGATCCAGAGGTCTGACCTGTTGGATATGGCCCCTGTTGTAATTCATACGCACAAAGTTATCAAGCTGTTTACATCTCCTTTACCTTCTCTCTGTGATCCCCATAACGCTCACGCGCCGCCAGCGCTGTGGCTCGCAGGGGGGCGACTGTGCGATTCGCTTGTGCGAGAATAGCCGCGATCTACACGCACACTAAAAACAGTGGAAGAGACATCATGTACCAAGAATTGATCCGCAATGAACTGACCGAAGCTGCCAGCGTGCTGCAGGCCTTCCTGGCTGATGAGCAGAACCTGAAAAACATCGAAGCGGCCGCCAAAATGCTGGCCGACTCTTTCAAGGAAGAGGGCAAGGTGCTCTCCTGTGGCAACGGTGGTTCCCACTGTGACGCCATGCACTTCGCCGAAGAGCTGACCGGTCGTTACCGCGAGAACCGCCCGGGTTATGCCGGTATCGCCATCTCCGATCCGAGCCACCTCTCCTGCGTCTCCAACGACTTTGGCTATGACTATGTCTTCTCCCGCTACGTAGAAGCGGTCGGCCGCCGTGGCGACGTGCTGCTTGGTATCTCCACCAGCGGCAACTCCGGCAATATCTTGAAAGCCATCGAGGCAGCCCGCGCCAAAGGGATGAAAGTGATCGCCCTGACCGGCAAGGATGGCGGCAAGATGGCGGGTCTGGCGGATGTCGAGATCCGCGTGCCGCACTTTGGCTATGCCGACCGTATTCAGGAAGTGCACATCAAGGTGATCCACATCCTGATCCAGCTGGTCGAAAAAGAGATGGCCAAGTAATCAGGCCATAACTACCAGATAAGGGCTGCGCCGGTAGCATGGTTCGCCATCTGCCGGTTGTTGCCAGTCACAGGGGAAGGGATAGCGCCTTCCCCTGTTGTCTGTCGAACCAGCGTGCTGGTCGAACATGACACAAGCCAAATCATGAAAGGAGTCTGCCGGATATGTGCGAACTGCTCGGCATGAGTGCCAATGTGCCGACCGATATCTGCTTCAGCTTTACCGGGTTGATGCTGCGCGGCGGCAAGACCGGGCCCCACAAGGATGGCTGGGGGATCACCTTCTACGAGGGGAAGGGCTTTCGCACCTTCAAGGATCCCGAGCCCAGCGCCCAATCTCCCATCGCCAGACTGGTACAGGCGCTGCCCATCAAGAGCTGCGCCGTGGTCAGCCACATTCGGCAAGCCAACCGTGGCTGCGTGTCGCTGGAAAATACCCACCCCTTTACCCGTGAGCTGTGGGGCCGTTACTGGACCTTCGCTCACAACGGTCAGTTGACCGGCTACAAGAAGCTGCCAACCGGCCGCCACCGGCCGGTGGGGGATACCGACAGCGAGCACGCCTTCTGCTGGCTGCTCGATCGGCTGGAGCAAAAATATCCCAAGCGTCCGGCCAACTTTCCCGCCATGTTTCGCTATCTCGCTACCCTGTGTGACGAGCTCAGAGCATTCGGGGTGTTCAACATGCTGCTCTCGGACGGGGAGTATGTGATGAGCTACTGCAGCAACAACCTGCACTGGCTGACTCGCTGTGCGCCCTTTGGCGAGGCGAGCCTGCTGGATGAGGAGGTGGTGATCGACTTTCAAAGGGAGACCACCCCCAACGATGTGGTCACCCTGATCACCACCCGTCCGCTGACCGGCAATGAGAATTGGGTCAAAATGGCGCCCGGCGAATTCAATCTGTTTCGCATGGGGGAGCGGGTGGCGACCAATCAGGTCGCGCTTGAGCAAGATAAAAAAATACCAGGGTAGATACCTACCCTGGTTCTTCGCAGCAGCCATAAAAGGCAAAAGGGATGAGAGGTGTTGCTGAGCATCATCACTCTGACGGCATTGAGTGTTGATCAATTGTTAATCTGTGGCAATCAAGTTGTTGTATTGAGGGGCGTTTCAGCATCGCTATTTCGATACTGATCACATTTTTTGCCACTTTATTCCCTGAGCCATCCAATCGGGTGCTTCATCACAGCCTGGTCGTGAGCCACGACATCGAAAACTATCTATAGTATGGTCTGTTTGAATACCGTTCTGGAGGAGCCTCACATGGAGTGGGTGGATCGCAAGGTGTTGCAGCAGCTGGCAGAGGATATCGGTCCGGATATGCTGCCCGTGGTCATCGCAGTCTTTATTGAAGAGGTGGGCGAGCAGCTGAGTCAGCTCAGACCCCTCTATGAACAGGGAGAGTGGGAGGCGCTGGCTCGGGTGGCGCACAGCATGAAATCATCCTGTGGCAGCTACGGCGCCATGCCGAGCTATCAGCAGGTGATGGCGCTGGAGATGGCCAGCAAGCAGGCCAATGTGGCCGAGGCAGAGCGCCAATTGCAACTGCTGGAGGCCTCCTTGCCCCAGGTGCTCGCGTTTCTTGCCGATTATCAGTAACGGCGCCATGCAGGGATGCCGGGGCGCCGTGACCGTTGCCTAACGTTGGTTGAGCAGTTGCTGGATGATTCGGTCCAGCGCCAGTTTCAGCTTCAACCGATCGTGCCGATGGGGCAGCTCAAGCTCGCCCACCTCGGCTTCGATCACTCGCCCTTGCCAGTCCCCCGCATCACCCGCGCCTTGTGGGGCCAGGATGGCATCCAGCCGACCCTGACCGACCCGGGACTCCAGCCAGCGACACTGACTCATCAGATCCAGCTGGCTGGCAGGGCCGTTTTCCGCCACCAGATTGCAAACAAAAACCAGCATGGCGCTGCTCTCGTTGATGGCCTGGGCGATCTCGGCCAGCAGCAGTGGCGGCATGATGGAGGTGAGAAAACTGCCCGGCCCCAGAATGATCATGTCTGCCTGCTGCAGTGCCAGCACCGCTTCGCGGGTCGCTTGCACCTCCGGCATCAGGCCGAGGGAGAGGGGTGGTGTTGCCAGTTGATCGATGGATACCTCTCCCAGGATCTGGGTGCCACACTCCATATGGGCGCAGAGATCGGTGGGAAATTCAGACATGGGTAGCAATTGTGACTCGATTTTGAGCATGTCACTGATCAGCTTGATAGCATCAAGAGGACGGACACAGAGATTATCGAGCGCCAGCAGCATCAGGTTGCCAAGGTTGTGGCCCGCCAGCTCGCCTTTGCCGGCGAAGCGGTACTCGAACAACAGGCTGCCGATGCTGGGATCGGTCACCAGCTGGTTCAGGCAGTTGCGCAGATCGCCCCAGGCGATGCACTCCTGACTCTTGCGCAGGCGTCCGGTCGAGCCACCATCATCTGTGGTGGCGACGATGCCGGTGAGCCGTTGACCGAGAAACGAGAGGGACGAAAGCACTCGTCCCATGCCATGGCCACCACCGATGGCAACGACCCGATCGAAGTCATTGATGTTTTTTTGCCACATATGGGCGTCCTGTCATTGGTCTCAGTTGACCGCTATGTTAGCAAGCGAAGCGAGATAATTGTTTGATAAAGGTATGATTTTTGCTTGAGGCTGCCATTCGATAAAACAAGGAGATGGTGTTGAAATTTCTGACCGTTCACTCCCTCGCCCAGAATTCATCGCTGGCGGCCCAAGATATCTGCGCGCAGCTGCGTCACCATGCCGATCAGGCCCCCTCCCTGCTGTTACTCTATTTTACCCAAGCCCATGAGGGGGCGATACTGCGCGACGCGCTCAAACGCCAGTTCCCGACGACCCGTCTGTTGGGTTGCAGCTCTTGCGGAGGTGTCATGACCGAGATGGGACACCATGCCCGAGACGGATATGGGCTGGCCGTTGCTGCTCTGTACGATGAGAAAGGGGCATTCGGGGTAGCCGGTGCCAGCGGTGACGGGGTGGATGTGCGGCAGTTGCTGCGCCGAGCCATGAGCAACTGTGGTCGGCCGGGCGAGCTGCCCCAGTTGATCCTGTTTCATGCCAGTCCCGGCAAGGAAGAGGGGCTGCTGGCCGGTATCGAGGCCGAACTCGGTGCCTCGGTGCCGGTGGTCGGTGGATCCGCGGCTGATAGCAGCGTCAGCGGTGACTGGCAGCTCTGCTGGGATGAGGCGGTGAGTCAGGATGGCATCGGTCTGGCGGTGCTCTATCCCGATTGCCAGCTGGCTTTTCAGTTTCACTCCGGTTATGTGCCTGCCGAATTCAGCGGCGAGATCACAGCCTGCAACGGGCGGGAGGTACTCACCATCGATCACCAGCCTGCTGCCGAGGTCTATGCCCGCTGGTGCGGGCGCGAGCAGCCCTGGCCGGTGGGGGCGATTTTGCGCGAGACCACGCTCACCCCGCTGGCTCGTCAGGTGGGAGCACTGGATGGCATTCCTTACTACAAACTCTCCCATCCTGAAGCTGTGACCGAACAGGGCGGGCTGCGGCTCTTTACCGATGTGGTGCAAGGGGAGCGTCTGCTGTTGATGTACAGCAGTCAGGAAGGGTTGCTGCAGCGCAGCCTCAATGCCATGCGTATCGAGCCAGGATATGGGGTCGATGTGGAATTGCAGCCTATCGGCGCGCTCATCATCTTTTGTGCTGGTTGTCGTTTGGCGCTAGGTGATATGTTGTGCCAATTTGTCGAGCAGAGCCAGGCTCGCCTCGGTAAGATCCCTTTTATCACCCCCTTTACCTTCGGCGAGCAGGGGCGGCTGCCCAATGGCGAGCTGGCCCACGGCAACCTGATGGTATCGAGTGTGATTTTCCTGACCCGTTGAGTCGGCAGAACATAACAGAGCAGGCAACAAGATGATTGGCAACAGTGAACTGGAAGCCCTCGGCGACAAATTGCAGACCACGTTGGTCGATCTTATGCGTTGCCGCGAGCGCGAGGCCAAGTATCGTCACGAGTCCCAGACTCTGCTGGGGGGCGTTGCCACCCTCGCCAATGCCAAGACGCTGGAGCAGGTGCTGGAGAGCCTTATCCAGGTGCTTAAACCCTTTATCGGCTTTGAGCACGCGGATGTGGTGGCCTGGGAAGGGGAGCAGGGAAGTACCCACCTCAGTACCGAGCCGATGCTATCAGCCCGCAGCTGGCGCATGACACCGGCATTTGCCCGCGCCATCTCGGGTGAAACCCTGGTGATTTACGATCCCGCCCAGCTGCCTGAGCTGGCGCCGCTGGCAAGCGAGCCGGGCTGGGCCAGCGTGATGCTGACCGGGCTACAGGCCCCCGGTTTTACCGCCACCCTCATCTGCCGCCACGCCCGGGCGGGCACCTTCGATCTCACCAGCAAGGCCGCCATGGAGCGTTGCCGTCCGCTTATCGCCCAGGCGCTGGTCAACATCACCTATCGGGCCCGCTTGCAGGAACAGGTCGCGGTAAAAACCGAGGCGCTACAGGCCAGCGAACGCCGTTTTCGCAGCTTCGCCGCCATGGCCTCTGACTGGTTCTGGGAGACAGATGCCGAGCATCGCCTCAGTTATGCCTCAGAGCCGGGTTATCTGGATGAGATGACCCCGCAGGCGACCCGGCCGACCCTCTATGACTACGTCTGCAACAAGCAGAGCTGCGATGCCCAGAAATACCTGCAGCTTTTGGCGCTGCGCCGGCCGGTGCGAGGGGTGCGGATGCAGGTCGCGCTGCAACACGGCCCCTGCTGGATGGAGGTGAGCGCCGAGCCCTGCTTTGACCATGATGGTCTGTTTATCGGTTATCGCGGCACTGCCCGGGATATCAGCAACCAGATCCGTAGGGAAGAGGAGCTGGCGCGGGCACGGGATGAGGCCGAAGCGGCCAACCGTGCCAAGTCCCAGTTTCTGGCCATGATGACCCACGAGATCCGCTCGCCCATGAATGCGGTGTTGGGGATGCTCGATCTGGTGCAGCATGCCGAGCTGGCGCCGGAGCAACAGAGCCTGCTGCGCCATGCCACCCACTCGGCCAGATTGCTGCAAACCATCATCGACGACGTGCTCGATTTTTCGAAAATCGAGTCGCAAACCCTGGTGTTTCACTGCGAGACTCTGCAACCCGTCCAGCTTTGCCAATCCCTGGTCGAGCCGCTGCAAGCTCGCGCGACCGCCAAGGGGATTGCGCTGGTTTATCGGGTCGATGAGTCTGTGCCCCGGGAGTTACAGGGGGATCCGATGCGTCTGTCGCAGGTGATGGGCAATCTGCTGGACAACGCCCTCAAATTTACCGAGCAGGGGCAGGTGACACTGCACCTGGGTTGGCAGGATGAGAAGCTGCTGATCTCGGTCTCCGACACCGGGATCGGGATCGCTGATGCGGATCAGGCGCTGCTGTTTGAACCCTTCTCCCAGGTCGACAACTCGGCCACCCGGCGTTTTTCCGGTACCGGCCTCGGTCTTGCCATCAGCAAGCGTCTGGTGACGCTTATGGGGGGAGAGATCCACCTGAAGAGCGAGCCGGGCAAGGGAAGCTGTTTCTGGTTCGAACTGCCCGGCATGGCGCTACCCTGCCATAGCCAGCCGCAGCGGGAGGAGGGGGCTTCGGCACTGCTGCCACTGGATGTGCTGGTGGTGGAGGACAGCCCGGTGAACCAGTTGGTGGTGTCGCTGATGCTACAAAAACTGGTGGGCAAGGTTCGGCTGGCTGCCAATGGTCTGGAAGCGCTGGCTCAGGTGGATGAGCAGATCCCGGATCTGATCCTGATGGATATGCGGATGCCCCTGATGGACGGACTGGAAGCGACCCGACGCTTGCGTGAGTTGGGATGCAGTATGCCTATCGTCGCCCTGACAGCCAATGCGATGGCGGAGGACAAGGCATGCTGTCTGGCGCAGGGGATGGATGACTTTCTCGCCAAGCCAATCACCTTGTCACGGCTGAGAGAGTGTTTGCAGCGTCACTTTGGTCAGCGGTTGCCGACGCGCGGATAAAAAAAATGGTCAACTTTGTGGGTTGACCAGTTCTTCAGCAAATACTGAAGAGAGCACGGGATAAATCGGGTTGTATCAATCTATATGAAAAATCTGTGCCAACTTTTTTAGACTCTTTTGTGTTCAATTTTGGCCGTTTAGCGCAGCGGCTCTCTCTAGTTATGGCGTTCTGCGTTCCCACTTACTCGCAAAATGCGAATTTCACATTTTCATTGTTGGAATAATTGCATTTTGCAACGCTGTTTTTGTCATTGTGAAATCAGGCGATGCAGGAATTTACGGGCTGCTTCGCTGTTTTGTTTGGCAATCAGCATCTGCTTTTCATAAATCGGCATCGGCAATATCTCGAGCCAGCGTTGGCAGAGCCAGGCGGCATCTTCAAAGCGCTTGTCCGGATAGAGCTCATCAAGCTCCGGATACTGCTCGAACACTTCCCGCAGGCGATTGACCAGCAGCTTGTCGTTGAAATCTGAGTGGGTGCTCGGCCAGTTGGGCAGCATCTCCACCTTGGCCCGGCGCAGGCCCATCTCGTCTGTTTCCATCTCGTGGATACAGAAGCGTTCCAGTCCCAGCACCGTCACCCCCAGCAGGCCATCATTGAGGGTGTAGAAGTCGGTCACCTTGACCCGGGTGCCCACCGGCAGAATGCGGCCGGATTGTCCCGAGGTGGTCGACTCTTCCATCACGATGCCAAAGCCCTGATCGTTGATGAATGACTCCTTGAGCATCTGCAGGTGGCGTGGCTCGAACAGACGCAGAGGAAGCTTGCCGCCCGGCAGTATGTGGGAAGGCAAGGGGAACAGTGCCAAAGGTTGTAGTTTCATGTTCCATCCTCCATTGAGTAGTTGCTGAATATGACAATGCAGCGACTGTGCCAGAGAATGAAAAAAGCCACCGGAGGGTGGCTTTTCGGGCGGTTGAGGGCGCTTAGTTGCGCTGTTCCAGATACATGACAGCCGCTTCCACGCGGCTTTGCGCCTCGAGTTTCTTCAGCAGGCTCTTCACGTGAACCTTGACCGTTCCCTCGGAGATATGGAGCACCGAGGCGACCTGTTTGTTGGAGAGGCCTTTTGCAATTTCGCGCAGGATTTGCATTTCGCGACGCGTTAAGCTTTCCAGCTTCTGCTGCAGGTGATCCAGCTCGTAGATGTTTTCGAGATAGGGGCGCAGCGGTTCGCTCAGGATCTGCTTGCCGGTCATCACGTCGGCCAGCTGGGCCAGCAGCAGATCAGGCTCGGTATCCTTGAGCAGGTAGCCGTCGGCACCCGCCTTGAGCAAAGCCACCACATCCTGACGGGCATCGGAGACGGTGAGGATCACCACCCGGGAGGTGATCTCTTCGGCCCGCAGCGCCTTGAGGGTATCGAGGCCGGAGAGCCCCTTCATATTGAGGTCGAGCAGGATCAGGTCCGGCTCGGACTCTTTGGCCAGCGCCACGGCATCTGTGCCGTTGGAGGCTTCACCGGTCACCTCCATGTTCTCTTCCAGAGCCAGCAACTGCACAATCCCTTTGCGCATGAGGGGATGGTCATCTACGACCAGAACTGTGTATTTCATCTCGTCCATCAGGCGTCTCTCGCTAGACTGGTGGGAAAGGTCAGATGCACGCAGGTGCCTTGTGGTTGCTGCTCGTTGATGGTCAGCAGACCGTGCAGTTTGCTGGCGCGCTCGTTCATGATGCTCAACCCGTAATGGTTGATCGCCGAGCTGGCGAGTCCGATCCCGACACCGTCATCTGAAATCTGAACCTCAATGTTACCACTGGCGAGGGTCTCACAGCTAACATCAATCACTTGCGCGTTGGCATGTTTGATGGCATTGAGCACTGCCTCACGGATCAACTGCAAAATGTGGATATGCTGGCCCGCCTCCAGGTCGTTGTCGGCCAGTCCGTAATGGAACCGGATTTCGGCCTGGGTCTGAGGTTGCAGTTGATCGAGCATCACCCGGATCGCTTCCCCCAGATTGGCATCGCCAATGGTGAGACGGAAGGTACCGAGCAGTTCGCGCAACTGGGTATAGGCATTGCTAAGCCCCTCGTCGATCTGCTGCATTGCCTCCTGCGCCTTGTCATGTTGCCCCTTGGCGTAAGAGCGCTTGAGCAGGGTGGACTGGATCTTGAGATAGGAGAGCGCCTGCGCCAGCGAGTCGTGCAGCTCCCGGGCGATCACCGCCCGCTCCTCCATCAGCAGCAGTCGCTGCTGTTGCAGCAGGGTCTGGTCTTTGTGCAGCACCTGAGCCAGCAGCATGGTGAAGTTTTTAATCAACCGCTCATCGATGGGGTGTTGGCTGATGATGTCGAGGCGGCCGAACTCCTGCTCATCCATCTGCAGATAGAAGCTGGCGACCGCATCGAGATCGCCGGGCCAGCCGGTGCGCCCCGAGATGTAGACCGGCATGGCGTTGTGCTCGAAGCGGGTCAGCCGGATGTGGTCGATATGCTGGTGGGCGGCGGCGCGGTCCAGCAGTTTGATGAGGGTACGGGTACTGAGCGGGGCGGCGTGCAGCTTCTGGGCGGTCGAATAGAGAAACGAGAGGGTGTCGTTGGCCTGTTGCAGCTTGGCGGTTTTCTCTTCCACCTTGTTCTCCAGCTCCCGATAGAGCTTGCCCAGCTCGTCCGCCATGGTGACGAAGGCACGCGACAGCTCCCCCAGCTCGTTTTCGCCGTGGGCGGGCAGCTGAAGATCGAAATCCTGCCGCTGGATCTGGCGGGCGCAGTAGACCAGCTGGTTGAGGGGGGCGACCACTTGCTGGCGGGTGAAGCGCACCGTGAACCAGGCAATGGTTATGATGGCCAGCAGGCCGAGCCCCTCCGCCAGTGCCAGCATCCGCACCTTGAATTCCACGTGGTACTGCATCTGATTGACGAAATTGTCGATGGCCGCCACAAACTGCTCGGTGTTATCGGTGTACCGTCTGGGGGTACGATCCTCGATGTGCTGGCGCATTACCTGCCACTGGCCGAGCACCTCGCCATAGGTGCGACGCAGGGAGGCTGGAGTGATCCAGCGCTGGGTCTCCTGCAGCTCTTCGGCGTGCAGGGTCTCTTCAAACTGGGAGAGGCGCCCCAGCACGCTGTCGCCCCGCTCGATTTCGTAGGCCATCCGGTAGGCCTGCATCCGCAGCGAACCGGAGAGGTTGATCGCCTTGGCATCGGGTACCGAGTAGAAGAGGGTGACCATGGCGACCAGCGCGATCAGGCTGGCCATGAAGAGGATCAACACCATGGCACGCCCGATTGCACTGCTGACCGAATGGACCCTGAACCGTTTTCCCATACTGATGCGCACCTCTGAATAGTGATAAGGACCCCGCAAGATGCGTGGGAGTGTACTCCAACTTGTGTTAGCATCGAAAAACTAGATGAACTCCGAGCGGTTTTGCCTAAGTCCTAGCGATAGGGGGAAACCAGCCGTCAGCCGACGTTCGAGCTGTAAGGGTCAGGAAAGAAATGCCCTGGCCTCCCGTATTTGGAAAGGTGTTTATGTTGCCACTTGAAGATGGTTTTTCCCGTCGTTTTTACTATTTGCGTCTGTCGGTGACCGATGTGTGCAATTTCCGTTGCACCTATTGTTTGCCTGACGGTTATCGCCCCCCGGAAGGCCACAAAACGGGGCGTCAACCCTTTCTCTCGATTGACGAGATCCGCCGCGTGGTCAGCGGTTTTGCCGCCATGGGCACCCGCAAGGTGCGCATCACGGGGGGCGAGCCCTCCCTGCGCCGCGATTTCACCGAGATCGTCAAGGTGATTGCCACCACCCCGGGTATCGAGAAGGTCGCCATGACCACCAACGGCTATCGCCTCAAGGAGCGGGCCCAGGAGTGGTTTGATGCCGGACTCAACGCGCTGAATGTCAGTGTCGACAGTCTCGACCCGCGCCAGTTTCACCAGATCACCGGCGAGAACAAGCTGGCCGAGGTGATGGAGGGGATCGAAGCAGCACTGGCCGCCGGTTTCAAATCGGTGAAGATCAATGCGGTGCTGCTCAAGGGGCTCAACGACTACCAGCTCGATGCCTTTCTGGGCTGGATCAGGCACAAGCCTATCGAGCTGCGCTTTATCGAGCTGATGCAGACCGGCGAGATGGATACCCTGTTTCGTGACCACCATGTCAGCGGCGAGCAGATCAAACAGCGCTTGCTGGAGAGCGGCTGGGTGCAGCAGTTGCGGGGCACGGATGACGGTCCGGCGCAGGTCTTTATGCACCCCGATTCGCAGGGGGGGGTGGGACTCATCATGCCCTACAGCAAGGATTTCTGTGCCGGTTGCAACCGGCTGCGGGTCTCCTCGCTGGGGAAGCTGCATCTGTGCCTGTTTGGTGACAACGGCATCGACCTGCGGGATCTGCTCGGCGCAGATGCACAATCCGATGAGCTGCAACAGCGCATTCGCGCGGCACTGGCGGGCAAGAGTGCTACCCATCGTCTCCATGAGGGCAATGCCGGTATCACCCCTCATCTCGCCTCGATCGGCGGATAACCGCAAAAAATCGCCAACGATTAAATAGCAATCCTCACATGGAGGTATTTTAACCGATACTTCCATTTTTATTGCGCTGCAAGGCTTTGATCTGGCGCAAAAATCCCCCCTGTTTATCTCCCTGGTGGTATATCCCTTACCTTGTCAGGGCCGCAATATACACCCACTCTTATAATTGGTATCAAGAATGCCAATCATGGACTCGGACTGTCCCCTTTTTCACCAGAACAGGAGTCAACATGCCGGATGAGATCGATCTTGCCCGCCGCGGCCTGTTCCGGGGGCGGCTGAGAACTGCCGAACCGCCGGTGCAGTTGCCCTGGTCAGTCAACTGGTCGGCATTTGTCGCCGACTGCACCCGCTGCGGGGACTGTCTGGCTGCCTGTCCGGAGCAGATCCTGGTGAATGGCGAGGGTGGTTTTCCGGTGGTCGATTTCCAGCGTGGCGAATGCACCTTCTGCACCGAGTGCGTCACGATCTGCAAGGCGCCGCTGTTTCGCCCGACCAGCGAGTCCCCCTGGCACTATAAGGCCCATATCGAAGCCAACTGTCTGGCCAATGGTCAGGTGTTCTGCCAGCGCTGTCAGGACAGCTGTGAGCCCAATGCCATTCGTTTTATTCCGGTGCTGGGGCGTGTGCCCACCCCGACGGTCGAGCCGGACCGCTGTAATGGCTGCGGCGCCTGTGTGCAGGATTGTCCGGTTGGCAGCATCAAGGTCGACGGGCGAGCCGCCCCATCCGGTGGTGCGAGCCAGCCCACCCTCAAGCAGGAGTCAGAATGAGTCAGAAGCCGTGTGACACAGAAGCCACAATGGATCAGGAGTTCCATGTATCGAGTCTGGTGGTGCTGACCCAGCCCCCCTTGCGCTATCAGCTCGCCGAGCAGATTGGTGCCCTTGAAGGGGCCGAGATCCACGCCGTCAGTGACGAGGGGAAGCTGGTCGTGACCCTGGAAGGTCCGAGCCAGCGGCCGATCATGGCGGCCATTGATGCGATACAGGCGATGCCGGGTGTGCTCTCAGCCGCCCTGATTTACCACCAGTTCGATGAACTGGGCGGTCACTGAAAAGAGTGATGGGATGCCGGGCGTGCCCTCTGCCGCTGATGGCTGGCTCCCGTTCGACAGATTCGACAACTATTACGCGATAAGCAATGTGAGGATATGCCATGAAGCTGAGTCGACGCGACTTTATGAAGGCCAACGCGGTGGCAGCTGCCGCTGCCGTGGCCGGTGTCAGTGCCCCCACGCTGGCAGCCAATCTCATCACCAGTACCGACAAGACTGCCATCCATTGGGATAAGGCTCCCTGCCGCTTCTGCGGTACCGGCTGCTCCGTGCTGGTGGGCTCTCAGGATGGTCGGGTCGTGGCGACTCAGGGCGACCCCGATGCACCGGTCAACCGTGGCCTCAACTGCATCAAGGGCTACTTCCTCTCCAAGATCATGTACGGCCAGGATCGCCTGACCCAGCCGATGCTGCGGATGAAGAACGGCCAGTTCGACAAGGATGGCGACTTCGCCCCCATCAGCTGGGATCAGGCGTTCGACATCATGGCCGAGAAGTTCAAGGCGACCCTGAAAGAGAAGGGGCCGACCGCCGTCGGCATGTTCGGCTCCGGCCAGTGGACCGTCTGGGAAGGCTATGCTGCCGCCAAGCTGATGAAGGCCGGTTTCCGCTCCAACAACATCGACCCCAATGCCCGTCACTGCATGGCCTCTGCGGTCGTCGGCTTCATGCGTACCTTCGGCATGGACGAACCGATGGGCTGCTACGACGATATCGAACAGGCCGATGCGTTCGTGCTGTGGGGCTCCAACATGGCCGAGATGCACCCCATCCTCTGGTCGCGGATGTCTGATCGTCGCCTCTCCAACCCGGATGTGCAGGTGCACGTGCTCTCTACCTTCGAGCACCGCAGCTTCGAGCTGGCGGACAACGGCATGGTGTTCACCCCGCAGACCGATCTGGCGATCCTCAACTATGTCGCCAACTACATCATCCAGAACGACAAGGTGAACTGGGACTTCGTCAACAAGCACACAGTGTTCAAGAAGGGGGCCACCGACATCGGTTACGGCCTGCGCCCGACCGATCCGCTGCAGCAGAAAGCGAAGAACCCGGATAGCGGCGATGCCACTCCGATGACCTTCGAGGAGTTTGCCAAGTTCGTGGCGGATTACGATGTGGAGTCGGTCTCCAAGCTCTCCGGCGTCTCCAAAGAGAAGCTGGAAAAGCTGGCCAAGCTCTATGCCGACCCGAGCAAGAAGGTGGTCTCCTACTGGACCATGGGTTTCAACCAGCATACCCGTGGCGTCTGGGCCAACAACCTCTGCTACAACATCCACCTGCTGACCGGCAAGATCTCCGAGCCGGGTAATGGTCCTTTCTCACTGACCGGCCAGCCCTCTGCCTGTGGCACCGCGCGTGAAGTGGGTACCTTTGCCCACCGTCTGCCTGCCGACATGGTGGTGACCGAGCCCAAACACCGCGCCATTGCCGAGCAGATCTGGAAACTGCCGGAGGGGACCATTCCCGACAAGGTGGGTTTCCACGCCGTGCTGCAGGATCGCATGCTCAAAGATGGCAAGCTCAACGCCTACTGGGTGATGTGTAACAACAACATGCAGGCTGGCCCCAACATGAATACCGATCGCCTGCCTGGCTATCGCGATCCGCGCAACTTCATCGTGGTCTCTGACCCTTACCCGACCGTCACTGCCCAGGCCGCTGACCTCATTCTGCCCACCGCCATGTGGGTGGAGAAAGAGGGGGCCTACGGCAACGCCGAGCGCCGCACCCAGTTCTGGCACCAGCAGGTGAAAGCGCCGGAAGGGGCCAAGTCCGACTTGTGGCAGCTGATGGAGTTCTCCAAGCGCTTCAAAGTCGAGGAAGTGTGGCCGGCTGAGCTGGTTGCCAAGATGCCGGAAGTGAAGGGCAAAACCCTGTTCGATGTGCTCTATGCCAACGGTCAGGTCAACCAGTTCCCGAAAGAGCAGAGCAAAGGTCTGCTGAACGACGAGGCCGAGCACTTCGGGTTCTATGTCCAGAAGGGGTTGTTCGAGGAGTACGCCACCTTCGGTCGTGGCCACGGTCACGATCTGGCTCCGTTCGATCAGTACCACGAAGCCCGTGGTCTGCGTTGGCCTGTGGTAGATGGCAAAGAGACCCTGTGGCGCTATCGCGAAGGGTTCGACCCCTATGTGAAAGCGGGCGAGGGGGTGCGCTTCTATGGCAAGCCCGATGGCAAGGCGGTCATCTTCGCCCTGCCGTTCGAGCCCGCTGCCGAGTCGCCGGATAAAGAGTACGATCTGTGGCTCTCCACCGGCCGCGTGCTGGAGCACTGGCACACCGGCACCATGACCCGTCGGGTACCCGAGCTTTATCGCGCCTTCCCGGATGCGGTGCTCTTCATGCACCCGGACGATGCCAAGGCTCGCGGCGTGCGCCGTGGTGAAGAGGTGATCGTCTCCTCCCGCCGTGGCGAGGTGAAGACCCGTGTCGAGACCCGTGGTCGCAACCGTCCGCCGAAAGGACTGGTCTTCATGCCCTTCTTTGATGCCAGCCAGCTGGTCAACAAGCTGACCCTGGATGCCACCGATCCGCTCTCGAAAGAGACCGATTACAAGAAGTGCGCCGTCAAGGTGATGAAGGCTTAAGGCGGGGAGTACGAGATGAGTCGTAGTCGTCGCCAGTTTCTGGCCGACATGGCCAAGGGGGCCTGCGGTGTGGGCCTGCTTGGCGTGTGGCTCGGCGGCATGGCCCGCCAGCAGGCACAAGCTGTGCCTGCCCAGGCGCTGCGTCCGCCCGCCGCCCTCGACGAAGCTGAGTTTCTCGGTGCCTGCGTGCGTTGCGGGCTCTGCGTTGAGGCCTGCCCCTACGACACCCTCAAGCTCGCCCGGCTGTTTGACCCTGTGACCACTGGCACCCCCTATTTCAAGGCGCGTGCCGTGCCCTGCGAGATGTGTGATGACATCCCTTGTGTGGTGGCCTGTCCGAGCGGGGCGCTGGATCAGCAGATGACCGACATCGATCAGGCCCGGATGGGGGTGGCAGTGCTCATCGATCACGAGACCTGCCTCAACTATCTGGGGCTGCGCTGCGATGTCTGTTATCGGGTCTGCCCGCTGATTGACAAGGCGATCACTCTTGAGCTGCAGCATAACCAGCGTACCGGCAAACACGCCATGTTCCTGCCCACGGTACACAGCGATATCTGTACCGGCTGTGGCAAGTGCGAGCATGCCTGCGTGCTGGAGGAAGCGGCCATCAAGGTGGTGCCACGCCAGCTCGCCAAAGGTGAGCTGGGTCATCACTACCGGCTCGGCTGGGAAGAGAAGGCCAAGGCGGGGAACAAGTCGCTCATCGGCGACAGGCTCACCCTGCCCACCCGCAAACCGGAGGGGTTATGAGTCGTTATCCGGGGGAAGATGCTCGCATCAAGCTGGGGTGGTGGCGTTCCCACCGCTTCCTGTTGCTGCGTCGGCTGAGTCAGTTCAGCGTGCTCGGGCTGTTTTTGCTGGGGCCGTTGGCGGGTATCTGGATCCTCAAGGGCAACCTCTCCAGCTCGCTGTTGCTGGAGACGGTGCCGCTGACCGATCCCCTCACGCTGTTGCAGTCGCTGGCGGCGGGTCACTGGCCCATCACCACCCTCTGGCTAGGGGCTGCCATTGTACAGGCCGGCTACTGGCTGGTCGGGGGGCGGGTGTTCTGCTCCTGGGTCTGTCCGGTCAACCTTATCACGGATGCCGCAGCCTGGCTCCGGGGGCGACTTGGATTAAAGGGCAACGGCCAGTTCAGCCGTGCGACCCGCTACTGGTTGCTGGCCATGGTGCTGGTGGTGCCAGCGGTGGTCGGGGTGATGGCGTGGGAGCTGGTCAATCCTGTGTCGCTGGCCATGCGCGGTCTGCTGTTTGGCATGGGGACGGGCTGGGCTCTGCTGGCGGCGCTATTCCTGTTCGATCTCTTCGTGGTTGAGCGGGGCTGGTGCGGTCATCTCTGTCCGGTGGGGGCCTTCTATGCCCTGGTCAACCGGGTCGGATTTATCAAGATTTCTGCCAAGGGGCGCGAGCGGTGCAACAACTGCATGGATTGTTATACGGTCTGCCCGGAGCGTCCCATCCTGCGCGGGCCTGTTCACGGTGCCAAGCGCGGTCACGGGCCCTTGATTGCGGCTCAGGAGTGTACCAACTGTGGCCGCTGCATCGATGTCTGCGCGGAACAAGTTTTTGAAATCACTGTAGGTTTTGCCGTCAAGGCAGAAAAAACGTCGGAGAACAAATAATGAAAAAGCTGATTGGAGCAATGCTGGCCTGCCTGATGGCGGGATCCTTGATGGCAGCGGCCCCCGAGATCACCAACAGTACCGGTGGCCTCAAGTCCGAGCGTGGCGCCACCGATCTGGTGACCGATGCCACCGCCGCGCCCCTGAAAAACTTCCGCAAGGATGGCGCACCCTACGATCGCCAGTACATGCATCAGCCGCCGCTGATCCCCCATGACATTCGCAACTACGAGGTGGATACCAAGGTCAACAAGTGCCTGGCTTGCCACAGCTTCAAGAATGCCAGCGCCATGAAGGCCCCCAAGATCAGCCCGACTCACTTCGAGACCCGCGACGGCCTGACCCTGGGTGAAGTGTCGCCGCGTCGCTACTTCTGCCTGCAGTGCCATGTACCGCAAGCGGATGCCAAGCCGCTGGTGGAAAATACCTTTAAACCGGTTGAAGCGCTGAACTGAGGAATCCATAGATGAAATTACCCGGCTTTATCCAGCGTCTGTGGACCACCTTCAAGTCACCATCGAAGGCGGCTCTCTGGGTCATCCTGCTGATGGGCTTCTTCGGTGGCGTGATTTTCTGGGGTGGCTTCAACACCGCCATGGAAGCATCCAACACCGAGGCCTTCTGCACCAGCTGTCACGAGATGAAGGACAACGTGTTCGAGGAGTATCGCGATACCATCCACTACGCCAACCGCTCCGGCGTGCGGGCCAGCTGCCCGGATTGCCACGTACCCCATGAGTGGACCTACAAGATCATCCGCAAGGTGCAGGCTTCCAAGGAGCTGTGGGGCATGATCACCGGCAAGGTGGATACCCGCGAGAAGTTCGAGTCGCACCGACGCGAGATGGCAGAGCGGGAGTGGCAACGAATGAAAGAGACCGATTCGCGCGAGTGCCGCAACTGCCACAACTTCGAGTACATGGACTTCTCCCTGCAGGGGCAGCGTGCCGCCAAGATGCACTCTACCAATCTGGCCAGTGGTGAAAGTACCTGCATCGACTGTCACAAGGGGATCGCTCACCAGCTGCCCGACATGACCGGGGTGAAAGGGTTCTGATCCTGCGACGACAGGCCGGGTTTACCCGGCCTGCGTTTTGTTCATATATGGGACAAGCATCAGATTTGTGTGTCTTTTAAATCCCATATCTCGTGAAACCTTTGATAGAATCAGCCCGCCGTCACACGCTTGAGCAAGTTGGTCACCTCTGTCTGCGTCAGTTTTTGCGCCCTGACAGCTGGCCTCTCATACCCCTTCTCTTCCTGCCTCGTTGACGGCCCATAGCCACAAGGAGCTGCCCGATGGGACAGAAACACAACGCATTTATTCCCCTCAAGATCGCCGTGCTGACGGTTTCCGACAGCCGCACTGCCGCCGATGACAGCTCGGGCGACTATCTGGTCTCGGCCCTTACCGACGCAGGCCATCAGCTGGCCGATCGGGCGCTCTGCCCGGACAACCTGTTTCGCATTCGAGCCCAGGTGAGCGAGTGGATCGCCGATGAAGGGGTGCAGGTGGTGCTGATCAACGGCGGTACCGGCTTCAATGAACAGAACCGGGTACCGGAAGCGGTCGGTGTGCTGTTTGAGCGCACCGTACAGGGTTTTGGCGAGATGTTCCGTCAGCTCTCTTTTGCCGAGATTAAAGGCTCCGCCATGCAGAGCCGTGCACTGGCGGGACTCGCCAATCGCACCCTGATCTGCTGTCTGCCCGGCTCCACCGGCGCCTGTCAGCTGGGTTGGGAGCAACTGATCCGCGATCAGCTCGATGCCCGCACCAAGCCATGCAACTTTGTCTCCCACCTCTGAGAGCAAGCGATGAACCAGACCGATCCCAAGCAGACCCAGCCCAACCTGACGCATCTGAACCAGAGCGGCGAAGCCCATATGGTGGATGTCACTGACAAGCTGGTGACCGAGCGCGAAGCCCGTGCCGAGGCGTTTGTTGCCATGGCCCCCGAGACCCTGGCGCTGATCCTGAGCGGCCAGCACCACAAGGGGGACGTGTTCGCCACCGCCCGCATCGCCGGTATCATGGCCGCCAAGAAGACCTCTGATCTTATCCCCCTCTGCCATCCGCTGGCCTTGACCAAAGTCGAGGTGGAGATAGTGCCGCTGCCCGAGCAGCACAAGGTGCATATCCGCACCCTCTGCAAGCTCTCCGGCAAGACTGGTGTCGAGATGGAGGCGCTGACCGCCGCGTCGGTAGCGGCGTTGACCATCTACGACATGTGCAAGGCGGTGCAAAAGGACATGGTGATCGAACAGGTGCGGCTGGTAGAGAAAAAGGGCGGCAAGTCCGGCCATTTTCAGCTGGGGTCAAATAGCGGGGAGCAAGCATGATCAAGGTACTGTTTTTTGCGCAAGTAAGAGAGCTGGTTGCGTGTGACGAGCTGAGCCTGCCCTGCGACTACGCCACCGCCGAACAACTGCGCGCGGCGCTCTGTGAACGCGGCGACAAGTGGGCGCTGGCGCTGGAAGCAGGCAAGCTCTTGGTCGCGGTCAATCAGACCTTGGTGCCCCTCGATACCCCCATCAATGATGGCGATGAGGTGGCCTTCTTCCCGCCGGTGACCGGAGGTTAAGGATGAGCGAGGCAACTATGACGGATCGCATTCTGGTCCAGCGGGAGGATTTCTCGCTGGCGGACGAATATGCCCGCCTAGCCACCCGCCCAGACAGTGGCGCCATTGTCACTTTCGTTGGCAAGGTGCGCGACTTCAATCAGGGGGAGGAGGTGAAGGGGCTGGCCCTCGAGCACTACCCCGGTATGACCGAGAAGGCGCTGGCCGATATCGTGCAGGAGGCCCGCCGCCGCTGGCCGCTGCAGGAGTGTACCCTCATTCATCGTATCGGCGAGTTGTGGCTTGGCGATCAAATCGTGCTGGTGGCGGTGAGCAGTGCCCACCGCGACGCCGCTTTTGATGCCTGTCACTTCATCATGGATTTCTTGAAAACCCGGGCGCCGTTCTGGAAAAAAGAGCTGACCGCCGAGGGTGTGCAACGCTGGGTCGAGGCCAAGGAGAGCGACAACGCCGCCGCCGCCCGCTGGCAAGACTGACCTGTTCATCACGAGGGGCGCAGGTTCAACGGGAACCACGGCCCCGCCAAGGGGCGCGGATGTGCGGGCCCCATCAGGAGAAAGGGAATGAAACCGCTGTTATCTGTTGTCATCGTCGGTGTCTGCGCCGCCACCTTGCATACCGGTGTCGTGCAGGCCGATGAAGTGAAAGTGGCCGTGGCGGCCAACTTCAAGGGAACCATCGAGCGTATTGGCAAGGAGTTTACCGCCAAGACCGGCCACACCCTGGCCATCTCGTCTGCCGCCACCGGCGTGCTCTACACCCAGATCAGTCACGGCGCACCGTTCGATCTCTTCCTCTCCGCCGATGCGGCGACCCCCGAGAAGCTGGAAAAAGAGGGCAAGGGGAGCGATCGCTTCACCTACGCCATCGGCCAGCTGGGGCTGTGGAAGAAAGGGGGGCCGGCCCCTGACGAGGCGACCCTGCGCAGCTGGAAAGGCAACCTCGCCATCGCCAATGCCCGCACTGCTCCCTATGGTGCTGCCGCCATGGCGACCCTCACCCATCTCAAGATCGATCCCAAGCAGTACCGGCTGCTGACCGGTGCCAACATCGGCCAGACCTGGCAATTTGTCGACACCGGCAATGCCGAGCTGGGCTTTGTCGCCTGGGCCAATCTGGTGGAAGCGGGCAAGACTGGCGAAGCCTGGGCAGTGCCTGCGAGCTTCTATCCCCCTATCGAGCAGCAGGGGCTGGTATTGAAGAAAGGCGCCGCGGTCGAGGCGCTGGTGGCCTGGCTCAAGGGGCCGGGTCAGGCGCAGATCAAGGCGGCGGGTTATGCCTTGCCCCAATAAGGGGATGGGCCTGATGCGATACCCTGAGTGGTCTGCCTTCGAGTCGGCCACTCTTTGCAATAAGGATGGATACCATGCCGTTGGGGGCATTTATCAACCGGGAGGTCGGTAATGAGTGAAGGGGATCTGCTGGCGGTCTGGCTCACCCTGAAGCTTGCGGCCTGCACCACAGCGATTTTGCTGTTGCTGGCACCGCCGCTGGCCTGGTGGCTGTCGCGCAGTCAGAACCGGCTGCGGCCGCTGGTGGAGGCGCTGGTGGCGCTGCCGCTGGTGCTCCCTCCCACAGTGCTGGGTTTTTATCTGCTGCTCGCTTTCTCCCCCGAATATGGTTTCGGCGCCTGGTGGCGCGACACCTTTGGCGCCCCGCTCGCCTTCAGCTTTCTCGGCCTGCTGTTTGCCTCCATCCTCTATTCGCTGCCGTTCGTGGTGCAGCCGCTCACCTCCGCTTTCGTCAACATGGGCAACAAGGAGCTGGAAGCTGCTGCGACCCTGGGGCTTGGCCCACTGGAGCGCTTCTTCCACATCATCTTGCCGATGACCCTGCCCAGCTTCGTGATGGCGGCGGCCCTTGGCTTTGCCCATACATTGGGGGAGTTTGGCGTGGTGCTGATGATTGGCGGCAATATCCCCGGCGAGACCCAGGTGCTTTCGATTGCCCTGTTTGATCATGTGGAGGCGATGGATTACCGACAAGCCCACTATCTGGCGGGCGGCCTGATGGCCTTCTCGCTGGTGATGCTGGTGCTGGTCTACGGGGTGTTGCAGCGCCGACAGCGGAGAGTGTTTGGATGAACCAGCCCGCCACTATGCCGCCAGTGAACGAGCCGCACCGCCATGCCCTGAACCTCCATGCCCGGCGCGAGTTTGGCCCCTTTACCCTCGATTGTGCACTGACCCTCGAGCTGGGGGGGATCCTCGGCCTGTTCGGCCCCTCGGGCTGTGGCAAGAGCACACTGCTGCGCATCATCGCCGGACTCGATCGCCAAAGCGGGGATCGCTTGCGGTGGCGCGATCGGGAGTATGCTCAACTGCTGCCCGAAGCGTGCCGGATCGGACTGGTATTTCAGGACTCGCGCCTCTTCCCCCATCTGACGGTGCTCGGCAATCTGCAACTGGCGGCCCGCAAGGGGCGAGGGCGCTGGCAGCCCGAGGCGCTGGCGGCGCGGCTCGGTTTTGTTGATCTGCTGGGGCAGCCTGCCCATGCGCTTTCTGGCGGCCAACGCCAGCGGGTAGCATTGGGGCGGGCGCTGCTGGCCGAGCCCGATCTGCTGCTGCTCGATGAGCCTTTCTCGGCGCTCGATCGGCGCAGCCGCATCCATCAGGCCCATGTGCTCAAGGGGTTGCAGCAGGAGAGCGGCATTCCGATGATCTTCGTCAGCCACGCCATGGAGGAGGTGAGCCTGCTCTGCGATCAGCTGGTGCTGCTGGAAGGTGGCAGGGTGGAGGCGCAAGGTCGGCCGAGCGAAATCTTCGCCCGAACGGATCTCTCGCTCGCCAGCCGTGACGATGCCGGGGTGATGCTGGCGGCGACCCTCTCTCACTACGATGAAGAGGAGCAGATGGCGACCTTGCAGCTTGGTGAGCAGCAGCTGCGGGTTACCATGACCCATGTGCCGGATGAGAGCGGCCCCTTGCAGATCAAGGTGGCGGGGCGGGATGTGGTGATCGCCACGGCACCCATCGAGCACTCCAGTCTATCCAACTGTCTCGTCACCCGTCTGCTGGCGGTGCGCGAGGTGCGCCCCGGCCAGACCCTGTTGCAGTTGGCGCTGGGTGAGCAGATACTGCTGGCCCGGATCACCAGCCGCTCCGCCAGGCGGCTGGCGCTGGCGCCTAAGCAGCAGATCTACGCTTATATCAAGGCGGTGAGTCTGGTCAGCGAAGGCTGATTGGGCGCCGTGCTGATAACGTGGCAGGATGGCCACGGGCAACATAACAACGAGAGATGGTTCAGGTGATGAGTCGAGAGGCAATACACTGATGCGCCGCAATCAGGTGATGAAATTCAACGGTCTTGCCCTGCGCAGCGCGGGGGAGGGCCCCTTGCTGTTGCTGCTGCATGGGCTGGGCTCCTCCAGCCTCGACTGGCAGGCGCAGCTCGAACGGTTTTCCGAACACTACCGGGTGGTGGCGCTGGACTTGCGCGGCCACGGCCAGAGCATGCAGGAGGGGCCGTTCGATGTGGCGACCCTGGCAGCCGATGTGGTGAACTGGCTCGACGAGCAGCCAGAACCCGCCTGGGTGGTGGGATTGTCGCTCGGGGCCATGGTCGCGCTGGAGCTGGCGCTGCAACTGCCCCACAAGGTGCAGGGGCTGGTGCTGGTCAACGGTTTTAGCGAGTTTCTGCTGGAGAGCCCCAAAGAGCAGGAGCGTTACGCCCAGCGCCTCAAGTGGCTGCGCTGGTTTGGCATGCGCCCCCTCGCCTGGTGGTTGGGACGCGAGCTCTTCCCGGGCCCGGATCTGGCGCAGGTGCGCCACACCTTCCGGCTGCGTTTCATGCGCAATAAAAAGAAAACCTACAAGGCGCTGCTGGAGGCGTTACCC
The DNA here is from genome assembly GCF_040908505.1 of Aeromonas sp. R1-2. NCBI lineage: Bacteria > Pseudomonadati > Pseudomonadota > Gammaproteobacteria > Aeromonadales > Aeromonadaceae > Aeromonas > Aeromonas sp. R1-2. The sequence continues at coordinate 26,268 of NZ_JBFODU010000059.1, forward strand.
GGCTGGTCTGTACGCGCCCGGCTCGGCACCATCTGGCAGCCGGTGGCCATCATCTCCACCAGTCACGACTACCTGCCGCTGGCCAAACGGGTAGAGCAGTTTGCTGCCCTGCCCAACGCCACCATCCACACCCCCAACGGCCACCACGCCTGGCCCGCGGAAGATCCTTCCGGATTTAATCATTTGCTTCACCGGATTTTAGAAACCCATTAAACTTGTCGCCCTTTTACCCCGTGTATGTATTGGTTCGATCGCCTTGCCAAAGGCATAAGGCAAGGCAATCGGACCCATTTCTGATCTATTAACAGGTGTTTCCTCATGTCTGAAGTAATGAAAATGGCCATCGATGATGGCTCGACCAACGTCAAGGTGAGCTGGATTGAGAACAAGGTGCTCAAGACCATCATCTCTCCCAACTCCTTTCGCAAGGACTGGAAGAGCGCCGCATTGCGTAAAGACAAGAAGATCTACAACTACGAGATAGGCAACACCAAGTACACCTACGACGCGACTTCCGACAAGTCTCTGGCCACCACTCATGTGGAGTACCAGTATGACGATCTCAACTTGCTCTCCGTGCATCATGCCCTGTTGCAGACCGGTGTGACGCCGTGCGATGTCGCCATTACCGTGACCCTGCCCATCACCGAGTTTTACAACCCGGACGATTGCCAGCGCAACGAAGAGAAGATCGAGAAGAAACGTCGCAACCTGATGCGTCCAATCACCCTTAACAAGGGCGAGCTGTTCAATATCGTCAGTGTCGAAGTGATGCCGGAGAGTCTGCCTGCTGCGCTCTCCCGTCTGATTGGTTCAGGCTGTAACGAGTTCACCAAGACTCTGGTGATCGACTGTGGCGGCACCACTCTGGATATGGGGATCATCGTCGGTGAGTTTGATGATGTCTCCGATGTCTACGGTAACAACGAGATCGGTGTCTCCATGGTCACCGACGCTACCCGCAAGGCGCTGGCCGCAGCAGACAGCGACTCCAGCTATCTGGTGGCCAACGAATTTATCAAGCGTCGTCACGACATGAGCTTTGTACGCGATGTGGTCAACGATGAGAGCCAGATCCCCAAGATCCTCGAGAAAATGCAAAACAAGATCGACGAGCTGGGCACTCAGGTTGCACATGAAGCGAAGAAGTTTGCCAAGAACCCGAACCGTGTCTATCTGGTCGGTGGCGGTGCGTCACTGATTTATGACGCGATCAAGGCGGCCTATCCCACCCTGGGTGACCGTGTCGAGCTGCTGGACGATGCCCAGTCCGCGCTGGCTCGCGAAATCTGCCTCTATACCACGGAAGAGGATGAAGTCTATCGCGAAGCGCCTGTGATGGCCGAGGTTGACGATGAGTAGTCAACTCAAGCGCATGACCTTCTCCATCTATATGGATCCGGGTGCGCTGGAGTCTGATCGCTATGCGGTCGGGGTATTGCAGAACTGGTATCAACGGGCGCGAAAGATCCAGGAGGGCACCGAGGAGTTTGACTTCTCCAAGAGCCGTTTCCACAAGGATATCTACCTCTCCGGCATGTTCATGTACGTGCTGGCGCCCAACCTCTGCAAAGCGATTGCCAATGCGCTGGGGCCGGAGCAGGTGAGCATGACGACCCTGCGTCATGCCTTTGCCAGCTGTGGTTTCAATCTGGGGGAGGTCGCTGGCGAGGCGCAGCCTGCCGCAGATGTGATGATCGACGAGATTGTGGCCAGACTGGCTCCACAGCTGGGACAGAGTGATACCACTTCACTGGTGGACGAGATTGTCAGCCGGCTCGGCGAGCAGCAACCCAGCGAGATGTGGGATGAACTCAGGCAAGGACTGCCTGCCGCACTGGATCATGACCAGCTGGCCGAAGCCATCGCTGGCAAGCTGCCATCAGCAGGGGCCGAGCAGGATCTGGCTCCCCTTGCCAGCAGTATCCAGCTGCTCTCTCGCCAACTGGAAGAGCAATCCCGGCTGATCCGCGAGCAGCACAGATTGATCCAGCGACTGGCCAGTGCCCCCGCTCGACAGAGTGTTGTCGGCACAGAGGCAGAACCTTTGATCGAGGATCTCTCCAGTCAGGTGGCCAGTATGAAAAAGGTCAAAGCCAAAGGGATCTTCTGATCTCAGATGTCGTTGCTACATTGAAATAAAAAGCCGAACCACAGGGGTCGGCTTTTTTGATCCCGTTTGCGTCAAGGATGGGAGCAGACGGGGCAGTCGGGGCGCTTGGGCAGCTTCATCTCGCGGAAAGTGCCGCTTAGGCCGTCGATCATTAGCAGGCGGCCGCTGTAGCTTTTGCCCATGCCTGCCAAGAGTTTGATAGCTTCCAGCGCTTGCAGGCTGCCCACCAATCCCACTACGGGGGCGAGCACTCCCGCCTCGACGCAGGTGAGGGCCTGCTCGCCAAACAGGGCGCTGAGGCAGGCGTAGCAGGGCTCATCTTCCTGCCAGGTGAAGCTGCAGAGCTGACCCTCCAGCCGGATGGCGGCGCCACTGACCAGCGGTATTTTGTGCTGGCGTGCCTTTTGATTCAGCAGGTTGCGAATGGCCAGGTTGTCGGTGCAATCGAGCACCAGCTGATGCCGTGGCAGCAGGGTATCGAGCAGCGCCTCATCGGCCACGGTAGCGTGGGTCTCGACGTTGAGCCAGGGATTGAGGGCACGAAGCGACTGCGCTGCTGAGTCCACCTTGTAGTGACCGATGCGCTCATCGTTGTGTAGCACCTGACGCTGCAGGTTGGAGAGCTCCACCTTGTCGAAATCGACCAGGGTGAGCTGGCCAACCCCGGCCACTGCCAGATACTGGCCAGCAGCACAGCCAAGGCCACCGGCGCCGATCACCAGCACACGGGCCTGCTTGAGCGCCTCCTGTCCCTCGAAGTCGAAGGATTTGAGGATGATCTGGCGGTTGTAGCGCAGCAGTTCGGCGTCGCTCAGGATCTCGCTCACAGCAGCAATCCCCCGAATGGCTCCACGGTCACCGTCTCGCCCGCGGCGACGCGGCCCCGTTCCCGTTCAAGAACGATGTAGCAGTTGGCTCGCGACAGTGAGCTGAACACGGCGGAGTCCTGCGAGCCAGTGCTGCGCACCTCGAGGCCGTTTGGTCCCTGACTCAGAATGCCGCGCTGGAAGTCGAGTCGGCCCGGGCTCTTTTTGAGTGGTTCGGCCGCAATGGCTTGCAGCTGGAGCGTGCGCTCGAACTGCTGGCCCGCCAGCTTGGCCAGCGCCGGTTGCACCAGCTGATCGAAGGTGACCATGGCGGAGACGGGGTTGCCCGGCAGGCCGAAGAACCAGGCGCGGGGCAGACGGCCAAAGGCAAACGGCTTGCCCGGCTTGATGGCCAGCTTCCAGAAGCCAATCTCGCCGAGCTCGTCCAGCAGTTGTTTGGTGAAGTCCGCTTCCCCCACCGAGACGCCGCCGGTGGTGATGAGTACATCGGCCTCTTCGTCGGCGCGGATAAAGGCGGCGCGCAGCTGGGCGGGATCGTCGGGGATGATGCCAAGGTCGAGGCAGTCGCAGCCCATGCGCGCCAGCATGGCCCGCACGCCGTAGCGGTTGGAGTCATAGATATCGCCGTGGGCGAGCGGGGTACCAACCGGTTTGAGCTCGTCGCCGGTGCTGAAGATGGCCACTTTCAGCGGGCGACGCACCGCGACAGTAGCCACGCCGAGGGAGGCCAGCAGTGGCATTTCGCGCGGGGTGAGGCGAGTACCGGCAGGCAGCACGCAGGCGCCCTTGCCGATATCGCTGCCGGCGCGGCGGATATTCTGGCCCGGTTCGGGTTGTGCCAGAAAAGTGATCCGATCGCCGTCGGCCTGCGTTTCTTCCTGCATCACCACCGCATCGGTGCCTGCGGGAACCGGGGCGCCGGTCATGATCCGCACGCAGTGGCCGGCGGGCCACTCGCCCTGATAGGGCTGACCGGCAAACGCCTTGCCCGCCATGATGAGCGGGGTGCCGCTGGCGAGATCCGAAAGGCGCACGGCGTAACCGTCCATAGCGGAGTTGTCGAAGGGGGGCACGGCGAGGGGAGAGGCGATGTCGCTGGCAAGAACCCGGCCAAGGGCCTCTGGCAGGGGCTGCTGCTCGCTGTCGCAGCAGCAGGCGAGTTGTTCCAGCATCCCTTGCAGGGCATCGCTTAAGGGGAGTAGTCCGCTGGTATCAAATCCCATCGTCATGACCTCTTTCTATGATTGAAGGCGGGATTATCACAAAAATCCCCGGGGATGGGCAGGTTATCTCAAGGGAATCTCGGGGTAATCGGCGCTAAAACGGGGGGTGATGGCCATAAAGTATGAGGTGACGCACAAGTTGACTTGAATCTTGGCGGCAATGGCCGTTTACTATGCCGCCATAACAGATGGCTGTCACATCCTGTGTGGCGACCATTACAGCGATACCGTCGGCCCTGTACGCAGCCATAACATAAGGGGTTGCTCCTTGAGCAGCCCTCACAGTCCCTGAGCGTGGGAGAGAAGATAATGACAACCTTAAGTCCGGAAGCCTTGCTGGTCAGGGCTGCCCTCGAAGCCCAGGGACTGGAAACCCCCCTGGTCACCAACGAGCTGAACAGCCAGCAGAAGCGGGAGAAGATCGAAGGCCATATGCGCTCCATCATGGAGACGCTGGGGCTGGATCTGACCGATGACAGTCTGGCCGAGACGCCGCATCGCATCGCCAAGATGTACGTCAACGAGATCTTCTCAGGCCTCGACTATTCCACCTTCCCCAAGGTGACGGTGATCGAGAACAAGATGCAGGTGGACGAGATGATCATGGTGCGGGACATCAGCCTCACCAGCACCTGCGAACACCACTTCGTCACCATCGACGGCATGGCTCATGTGGCCTATATCCCTCGGGGCAAGGTGATTGGCCTGTCGAAGATCAACCGCATCGTGCAGTTCTTCGCTCGCCGTCCCCAGGTGCAGGAGCGGCTCACCCAGCAGATCTTGCTGGCGCTGCAGACCCTGCTCGGCACCAAGGATGTGGCCATCAGCATCAAGGCGACTCACTACTGCGTCAAGGCGCGCGGAGTGATGGACTCCACCTCCTATACCACCACCACCTCCCTCGGCGGGGTGTTCAAGACCCAGCCCGATACCCGGGCCGAGTTTCTCGGTGGCCTGCGCGGATAAGATGGCGGTTGTTTTGTAACCGCCACGCTGAATAAACGAGACGCCAGCAGCCATTGCTGGCGTTTTTATGGACGATAGCCAGAGATGGCGAGCCTGTATCGACCACTTTCTCTATTTTCGTAAGCGAATATTTCATGTTCGTGATCGAACGCTCAAAGTGTGAAAATCCTGACTGGTAGCTCTTCGGAACCAACCTGTCCCCTCTTAAGATGCTTGCCATTACCAGCAGGGCATCATTTACAGGTTGGAGTAGCCGTGTTTCGTTCAATTAAACATCAGGTCATGTTTTTTGGTGGCTGTATTTTACTGGCTACCGTGTTGAGTGTGGTCGGGTATAGCTATCTGTCTCTTGCGACTATGCAAGGTGGTATTCAGGGCGAAATGCGCGAGACAACTCGTCAGGATGCCGGACGATGGCTGGTGGCTCTGGCTGGTCAACAAGCCGGCGAGATCGCAGGCACCTTTGAACAAGCCCTTAATACAGCAGAGACACTTGCCGCCATGCTGGCTGGCAATGTTCATCAACCCAGGCCATTGGACCGGGCTACCGTGACTGCCTTGCTCAAGGATGTTGCTGAACGGAACAGCGACTTTCTCAGTATCTACAGTGGTTGGGAGCCAAATACCTTTGATGGTCAGGACAGTACGTATTTGACTGACGGGGTACATAGCCAGGCCACTGGCAACTTTGCCCCCTACTGGAGTCGTGGTCCAGCCGGGTTCACAATCAAACCGCTGGGCGACTACTACAGCAAGAGTTTGAGCAAGACCGGTATCCGAGCATCGGAATGGTATCTCTGTCCGATGGAGAGCAAGGCAGCCTGTGCTGTCGACCCTTCCGTTTATACCGTGAATGGCCAACCGACGCTCTTGACCTCTTTTGTTGTGCCCGTTCTGGATCAGGGCCGCTATCTGGGGATGGTCGGGGTCGACTATTCCCTCAACTACCTGCAACAGTTGGCCAAGCAGGTAAGTGGCCAGGTGTTCTCTGGCCAGAGCCGGGTCAGGATCATCAGTCCACACGGCATCATCGCCGCGGATTCGGCGCAACCTGATGTGATCGGGGGGCGGCTTGAAGAGTCTGGCTTGATGGATCTGCTCAACAAGGGAGAGGCCAGTAGTCAGCAAGTTTCGGGTCAGTTGCGCGTGCTGGTGCCAATCCATCTTAAAGGGGTCACTAAAGCCTGGGGGATCATCATTGAGGTGGCTGATACGGCGCTGTTTGCAGATGCTGATCAGGCTGAACAGGCGAGAGCCGCTGATTTCAGCGAGAGTTTGTGGATGCAACTGCTGGTTGGGATCGTGGTGGCATGCCTTGGTCTTGTCGGCTTGGCCTGGGCTGCCGGATCCATCTCGCGCCCGGTACAACAGACCGCCAGCATGGTCAGACGTCTTTCTGCCGCTGGAGGGGACTTGACCCAACGCCTCAATGTGATGCGTAAAGATGAGACTGGCGAGTTGGCTGAGGGGATCAACCGGTTTGTCAGCACTATTCATCATATTGTGAGTGATACGGCACGAAGTGGCCGCGACTTGCAGCTAGCTGCCCACCAATCTGCCGAGCTGGCTCAGCAAGGATTGTCCAATAGCCATCGGCAATTGGAAGAGATTGAACTGGTTGCAGCAGCCATCCACGAAATGGCCTCGACGGCGGACTCCGTCTCCAGCAGTGCACAGATTACCGCTGATGCTGTAGATGAGACCCGCAAAGCGGTGCATAGAGGTCAGCATGTGGTGAGTAATTCCGCTAGTGGTATCCGTGAGCTGAGTGTGCAAGTAGATGTGGTGGCACAGCGGATTGCCGAGTTGCAGCAACAGGGTCAACAGATCGGTTCGATTCTCGATGTGATTCGTACCATTTCGGAACAGACCAATTTGTTGGCTCTGAATGCAGCGATTGAGGCCGCTCGTGCCGGGGAACATGGTCGGGGGTTTGCGGTGGTGGCGGATGAGGTCAGGGGATTGGCGTCCAAAACCCAGGCTTCAACCAAAGAGATCCAGGGCATGATCGAGCGCCTTCGTCAGACCACGGCAGAAGCTGTGAGTACCATGGGAGAGGGGAAAAACTTGAGTGAGCTGGCATTGCAGGATGCAGAGCTTGCCGTGACCGAGCTTGCGACGATAGTTATGTCGGCAGACCGGATCCAGGATATGGCGACCCAGATTGCCAGTGCGGCAGAGGAGCAGTCCAAGGTCACCGATGATATCAGTCGAAATGTCAGCAACATTCATGACGCGGCAACCGCATCGACCCGTTTGGCTAACCAGCAGGATGAACAAAGTCAGCAGATGCATAAGTTAGCCAGCGATGTGATGGACAAGATTGGGCGCTTCCACTATTAAGCTTGCACTCCTTTATCGTTGAGCTTTCATCCAAAAGACCCCCGTGTTATGCGGGGGTATCTATATTGGGTGATTATTAATCAAAAGATGCTTCCCGTGCCCCCATAATCCCGCTATTCTAGCGCCCCCTTACGGCTCTCGCTGCCGCTCATGGAATTCAGAGATATTCATCAAGGTTGGATGGTGCGCTACTGAACAGGTGGCCAGATAGTTCATGCCAGGAGGGCGTGAACCGGACGAGTGCTACGAATTTAACGACCACCAGGATATCCCATGAATACCAGTTCCATGACCATAGGTAAAAAGCTTTCGGCCGGCTTCGCTGTGCTCGGTTTGATGGTCGCCTTTATCGGCGGTTTTTCTCTTGTTCAGTTTGGCAATATGAACGCTGATGCCATCCGTTTTACCGACAGCATCTTGCCAGCGGTCAATCGCACCAGCGCGATCGGGGATTCTCTCGGTGAGTTGCGTCGTTATGAGCTGGGTTATTTCGTGGTGGCTGCCGAGCCGCTGAAAAGGGCTGAATATCGGAATATTGCCAGTCAACAGCTTAACGCGATCGCGCAGCAGCTGATTGCCCATGACAAGACGATCTGGCCTGAGGATGTGGCGGAGCGCCGTACCTTCGATACGGTGAAATCGGACTGGGATCGTTACGTCGCCCTGCACCAGCGAGTCAAACAGCTGCAAGACAGCGATCAGCTTGCCGAAGCCCAACGCATCTTCCTTGAGGAGGGGGTTCCCCTTTATACCGCGCTGAGCAAGTCAGTGGCCTCCCTTATCCAGATTAACCATGGTTATGCGTCTGAATCCCGCAGCGACATTGTCGACTCTTATCAATCCGCCAATCTGAGTGTCACCATCGCGCTGGTGCTCGGTCTGATCCTTGTGGTGGTGCTCTCCGTGGTACTGACCCGCCAGATCCGCGACCCGCTGATCATGCTGGCCCGTCAGGCCCAGCGTATTGCCAATGGCGATCTGGGTCAGGGCGAACTGCAGCAGTGGATCCGTGACAGCCGCTTCAACCGCGATGAACTGGGTCAGCTGGGTTCTGCCATCAACCGGATGCAGGGCTCCCTCTCCGATCTGGTGAGCGAGATCGCCGGCTCCGTGAGCCAACTCAGCAGCGCAGTGGAGGAGGTGAGCGCTATCTCCAGCCAGTCAGCCAGCGGCATGGCCATCCAGCAGAACGAAGTCTCCCAGGTGGCGACCGCCATGAACGAGATGCAGTCCACCGTCAACGAAGTGGCCCGCAACACCACGGATGCCATGAGCGCCGCCAAGGATGCCTCCCGCACCTCTGCTGCTGGCAGCGAAGTGGTTCGCAGCTCCATTGCCAGCATCGAAGAGGTGTCGGTCAAGATTGAGCAGGCTGGCACAGTAGTGCAGCAGCTGGAGGCCGACAGCGCCAACATCAGCGTTGTGCTGGATGTGATCCGCGATATTGCCGGTCAGACCAACCTGCTGGCCCTTAACGCCGCCATCGAAGCAGCCCGTGCCGGTGAGCAGGGCCGTGGTTTTGCGGTCGTTGCGGATGAAGTGCGTTCATTGGCCCAGCGTACCCAGGACTCCACCGCCGAGATCAGCAAGATGATCGAGCTGCTGCAGAGCCGCGCCGCCGAGGCGGGCAACGCCATGCAACTGAGCCGTCACCAGATGCAGGAGAGTGTCGGTCTGGCGCGGGATGCCGGTACCAGTATCGAGACCATCAACGGTGCCGTGGTGCGCATCACCGACATGAACACCCTGATCGCCACCGCCACCGAAGAGCAGAATGCGGTGACCGAAGAGCTCAACCGCAGCATCGTCAACATTCACAATGCCGCTGACGAGAATGCCCAGGGCGCTCATCAGATCGCCCAGGCTTGTGGCGAGCTGAGCAAGCTGGCCAACACCCTGCACCATATGACCCAACGCTTCACCCTCTAAGGGTTGATGCATGGATAACAGAAGGCCCCGCCAATTGGCAGGGCCTTGTTGTTTCTGGCGTTGTGGAAGGGCTCAGCTCAGGCCGACTATCTCGCCGTTCTCATCGATATCGATATGGCGATAGGCAGGCAGACTACCCAGCCCCGGCATGGTCATGATGGGGCCCGCCAGCGCATAGACGAACCCGGCACCGGCGCAGAGCTTCACCTCGTCGATGGGCACCTCGAAATCGGTCGGCACCCCTTTGAGTGCTGGGTCGTGGCTGATGGAGAGCGGCGTCTTGGCCACGCAGATGGGCAAGTGATCCCACCCTTCTGCGGAGAGCTGTGCCAGCTGCTGGCGCGCTCTGTCGGAGAGCTGCACTCCGCGGCCACCGTAGCCGCACTCCACCAGGGTCGCCAGTTTGGCGTCGAGGCTCATCTCATCGGGGTAGAGAAGTTTCACCTTGCCGGGTTGCTCGCAGGCGGTGACCACGGCGCGGCCCAGCTCGCTGGCACCGGCACCACCCTGGGGGAAGGCGTTGGAGATGGCTGCGCCACAGGCACCAGCTTGCTGCGCTTCATGGGCCAGCAGCGCCAGTTCGGCCTCGCTGTCGGTGGGGAAGCGGTTGATGGCGACCACCACCGGCACCCCGTAGCGGCGGGCGTTCCGGATATGCCAGGCGAGGTTGGCGCAGCCCTGCTTGAGGGTTGGCAGATCTTCCCCCTGCAGGCTGGCTGGCAGCGGCTGGCCCGGACGGATATCGAGCAGGCCGCTGTTGGCCTTGAGGCCGCGCACCGTGGCCACCAGCACCACGCAGGCGGGGGTAATACCGGATTGGCGGCTCTTGATGTTGAAGAACTTCTCCAGCCCCATGTCGGAGCCAAAACCCGCCTCGGTCACCACATAGTCGGTCAGGCCAAGGGCGATGCGATCGGCGATCACCGAGGAGTTGCCGTGGGCGATGTTGGCAAAGGGGCCGGCGTGCACCAGCACCGGCGTCTGCTCGGTGGTCTGCATCAGGGTTGGTTGCAGCGCATCTTTGAGCAGTACCGTCATAGCGCCCGCTACTTCCAACTGTTCGGCGGTGATGGGCTTGCCGTGGATATCGCGGGCCAGCTGGATGCGGCCAATACGAGCGCGCAGATCCTTGAGATCGCTTGCCAGCGCCAGAATGGCCATCAGCTCGGAGGCGGCGGTGATGACGAAGCGATCGCTGCGCTCCACACCATCGGCAGCGCCCCCCTGTCCAATCGTGAGGTGGCGCAGGGCGCGGTCATTCATGTCGAGGGTGCGCGGCCAGAGGATGTTATCGGCATCGATATCGAGCCGCGGCAGGCCGGTTTTTGCGGTGAACTGGTCGCCGAGTTTGCGCTCATGGAACAGGCGGGCATCGAGGGCTGCCGCCGCCAGATTGTGGGCCGCCGTCAGGGCGTGAAAATCGCCGGTGAGGTGGAGGTTCATCTCCTCCATCGGCACTACCTGGGCGTGGCCGCCACCGGCTGCGCCCCCCTTGACCCCGAATACCGGGCCGAGGCTCGGCTGGCGGATAGTGGCGATGCTGGGCTGGCCGATATGGTTGAGCCCCATGGAGAGGCCAAGGGTGGTCACCGTCTTCCCTTCACCGAGCGGGGTCGGGGTGATGGCGCTCACCAGTACCAGCTTGCCGCTCTGCTTGGGTTGAGACGTGAGCAGGTCGAGGCTGAGTTTGCCTTTGTAGTGGCCATGGGGGCTGAGCAGGTGCTGGGGGATGGCGAGGCGTTCGGCCAGCGCGTGAATGGAGAGACGGGGGGACTGGCGGGAGATCTCGATATCGCTTAGCATCAGCACCTCGTTGGCATATCGGGGTAAAATATGCGGCGCAGTCTAGTGGAATATAACGGGTAATCCAATGACGAAAACGATTTTATTTGGTGAGGGTGAGGTTCGTCAGAATCCTGTTCTGCTGGATCTCAACGCACTTTATCATCCCCCCAAGCAGCCGATGACGGCGCTGGGGATTGTCAGCGCGCTGGTGCCGTTGTTTGGTTTCGGCTGGCAGGCGATGACCCAGGACCCAGAAACCCAGCTGCGCCACGAGATCCGCAAACGGGTCAACAAGCACAAGACCGACGAGGCAAACCTCATTTTGATCCTGCAGCTGGCCGCCATGTTTGACTGCCCCGAGATTGAAGTGGCGCTCCCCTATGCCCTGAGTGAGCAGCAGTTGTCGGTTGTCCGCACCCGTTTGCCACGCTGGCAGTTACACCCCGAGCAGGAGCGTCTGCTAGCCAAGCTCACTCCTGTTGCCGCATCCACCACCACACCCGACCAGCGTTAGGTTTCAAGCCGGGTCAGCAGGCCGGACAGTCAGGCCGTATCCTCTGCTCTGGCAATCAGGTCGGCGCATCCCACTGTTGCGGGGCGAGATAGCGCTCCTGCACGAACTCGATAAAGCAGCGCACCTTGGCCGAGACGAAGCGGCGGTGCGGATAGACCGCATAAAGTCCCACATCTCCCTTGTCCCACTCCGGCAGCAGGCTGACCAGCTGTCCTGACCGCAGCGCCTCCCCCACGATAAAGGTGGGCTGCAATATGATGCCCTGATCATCACAAGCGGCGCGGGTCAGCGCCACCCCGTTGTTGGCCCGCAGTGGCCCCTGTGGCCGGATGCTCTGCTGCTCGTTTCCCCGTTTGAAGTGCCACTCCGGCTGGGTCAGGGTGTAGATCAGACAGTCGTGCTGTTTGAGATCCTCGGGCTTCTCCGGCCACCCCTTGCGTGCCAGATAGCCGGGGCTGGCGCAAAGCTCGACCCGAATGGTGGCAAGCTGGCGCGCCACCAGCGAGGAGTCACTGAGGTGGCCGATGCGCAGCGCCAGATCGAATCCCTCTTCCACCAGCGCTACCCGCCGGTCGCTGTACTCGATATCGAGCTTGAGATCGGGGAAGCGCTCGCGAAACAGCGGCAGGGCGGGGGAGAGGTGAAGGTAGCCAAAATCCATCGGCACCGAGAGCTTGAGGGTGCCGTTGGGCTGCTGGTTGTGGTGGGTCAGCTGGCTGTGGGTCTCTTCCAGCTCCGCCAGCAGGGCGAGGGAGCGCTGGTAGTAGAACTGGCCCGCTTCGGTGGGATTGACCTGACGGGTGGTGCGCGACAGCAGCCGGGTGGCGAGGGACTCCTCCAGCTGCTGCATTAGCTTGGAGGCCATGGCGACCGAGATGCCGAGCTGGTTGGCGGCCTTGGTAAAGCTCTGGCACTCCACCACCTTGATAAAGGTGCGCATGGCGGCGATCTGGTCCATTTTCCATCCTCAGTAAATAATGAATTTAATAAATCACTGATTATTCATCTTCAGAACGAGGTTAGCATTTTAACCACTGATGTGAACCCCAAGATGAAGGAACGAACGGATGAAAATGACCAAGGCTCTGCTGGCCTCCTGCCTGTTTATGGCTACTCCTCTGATGGCGGCGGATTACGATGTGGATGCGGCGCACACCACAGTGCAGTTCAAGGTGGGTCACCTGGGCTTCTCCGAGCTGGTGGGTCGCTTCAACACCTTCAGCGGCACCTTCAGCATGGATGATGCCAACCCGGCGGCCGCCAAGGCGAGCTTTGAAGTGGATGCCGCCAGCGTCGACTCCAATCACGAAGCCCGCGACAAACACCTGCGCAGTCCGGACTTCCTCGACGTGAAGCAGTATCCCAAGATGACCTTCGTCAGCTCCGCTTACGAGGGCACCAAGGATAAAGGCGTGCTGAAAGGGACCCTGACTCTGCACGGTGTCTCCAAGGAAGTGGCCTTCGATCTGGTCAAGATCGGTGAGGGCAAGGATCCCTGGGGCGGCTACCGCAGCGGCTTCAACGCCTCCACCACCATCAAACGCAGTGACTTTGGCGTGAGCTACATGCTGCCCGGCATTCCGGACGAGATGAACATCAACCTGTTTGTTGAAGGCGTGCGCAAGTAATGGGCGCGGAACTTCTGCTGCAAACCCTGGCGGCTCCTCTGGGAGCCGCTTTGCTATCGTGGCGCTGGCCACGACTGGGGTATCTGTGGGGGGCGCTGGCGCTCTGGCTGGTGGGCTCCTTGCTCGGCGGTCTCTATGGTATTCCGGCCAAGGCGTGGCAGTGGCTGCCGCTGACTCTGCTGGTGCCCGCCATTGCGGCTCAGGTGAACGATCTGCGCGGTTCGCTGCTGCTCTTTGCCGTGTTCAGTACGCTGGTGTGGTGGCAGGGATTGGCCTCGGTACTGGCGAGCGAACCCAGGATCTGGCTGGCGCTACTGCCCGCCATCCTCTGGTTTGGCTGGAGCACCTTGCGCTGTGACAGCCGCGAGGGGCTCGGGTTTGCCCTCGGTTTTATCTGGCTGGCGCTGGTGATCGGCATCGATGGCAGTCTGCTGATTGCCCAGCTGGCCGGTGCGCTGGCCGCTTTCGCCGGTTTTCGCGCCCTGCTTGCCACCTTTGTTGGCACCAAGGTAGCACCCGCCGGTCTGGGGCTGGCCCTCGCCTTCGTCCAGATGCTCGCCTGGCAATATGTGGAGGTGCCGCTGGTGGTGTTGCTGCCGGTCTGGTTGCTGCCGCTGCTGGAGTGGGTGTTGCGTGACAAACCCTGGCTAGTGCGTTGGAGTGGGCTGATCTTGCTTGCTGCCGCGGGAACCGGGCTCAGCCTGTGGTGGGTGTGGCCTGCTGCTTCTTTGTACTGATTTTTGCATGAAAAACAGGCAATTACAGTCATTTTTGCATACCCGCTCATACTCTTGGCAGATAATGATTGAGCCACCTATGTGTTTCAGATAAAAAGGTTTTTCATTTTATTTGGACACACACAGAACCCGGCCGCGCCGGGTTCTGTTTGCCTGCTTTGCGGCACATAAGGAGGCCACAGTTGCGCAGTCAAGGATCTGAGCATCTGTTTTTTCGCCATTTCACCGGACAGGGACGTATCGATGGTCTCTGTATTCTGCTGGTCACTCACCTGCTTCCCGATCGCCCCCGCTTTATCGAAGCGCTTTCCCGGATTGGGCGGATTGGTGCCATTTTACCCAAACCGAAATCGGTACACGGCCCGACCCTGGAGTGGGTATCCCAGCACTATCCGGTGCTGCCCCTCAACCGGCGCTGGACCAATGATCCCGACAGTATCATCCAGCAGATTGCGCCGCTGGTGGCCCCTCACGAGCGGTTGCTGATCCTCGATATTGGCGGTTACTTTGCCAAAACCCAGGTGATTTTGAGTGAATACTTCGGCCCCCGTTTCCTCGGGGTGGTGGAGATGACCGAGAACGGCCATCAACGCTATGAGCAGGAGGTGCTGGCGACTCCGGTGGTGTCGGTGGCACGCAGTCCCCTCAAGCAGGCCGAGGATATCCAGATTGGTTTGAGCGTGGTCTACTCCGCGGAGTCGCTGGCCCGCAACCTAAACCGTACTTTCAACGTCTGCGAGGCGGCGCTGTTTGGCTATGGCAAGGTGGGGCGCAGCATCGCTCGCGACCTGCGCTGTCGCAACCTCCATCTCGGGCTGGTGGAAACAGATGTGCTGCGACAGGTCGAAGCGCTCTCTCACGGTTTTCGCTTGATCACCAAGGCCGAGGCGTTGAGCCGCGCCGAGCTGGTGATCTGCTCTACCGGCAACGGCTCGTTGGACTTGGCGGATCTGCAGGCGTTGCGCCCCGGCACCATGGTCGCCTCGGTCACCTCGGCTGACGACGAGTTCGCCTTCTCGCTGGCCCAGTTGCCGTGGCCGAGCGAAGAGGTGTGCCCCCATGTGCTGGCCCTCAACCGGCCGGATGGTACCCAGATCTACCTGCTCAACCGGGGCGAGGCGGTCAACTTCGTCCATGGCGCCGTGATTGGTGAATATGTCTATCTGGTGCTGGCGGAGATCATGGAAGGGATCCGGATGCTGGCGGCAGGCCCTCTTGCTCCCGGCCTGTTCGAGCTGCCAGAATCGGCGATGCGTACCATTGCCCGCCATTGGCTGGCCGATTTTCATGGGGTTGATCAGCACTGATTTGACCAAACCGGGATCGGCCATTGGGCGGCAGTACGCCACTTCCCGCCATTGTCGCTTTTTTATGGAGTCACTCATGACCGAGTCTGAAACCCTGATCAGCAAACCTCGCATCGAAATCCGCTACTGCACCCTCTGTCGCTGGATGCTGCGCGCCGCCTGGCTGGCGCAGGAGCTGCTCTCCACCTTCGACTGCGATCTGGGGGAGGTGGCGCTGGTGCCGGCCAGCAAGGGGGAGTTCCGCATTCTGGTGAGCGGGGTGCAGGTGTGGGATCGGGTGGTCGATGACGGCTTCCCCGAGGCCAAGGAGATCAAGCAGCGGGTGCGTGACGTCATCGCCCCTGAGCGGGATCTCGGCCACTCGGATCGCAAGGCGGCCGAGTAACGCCAGATGGGCCGAGCGCCTCGAAAAGGTGCTGAGCATGAGAGCGAAAGGAGAGGGAGGCGATGGCCTCTCTCTCCTTTTTTGCCTTTGGCTATTTGCCTGGCGCCTGCAGGGCTATGAGCGCGGCTCGGCCAGATGGCTGCCGATATAGCGGGCACGCTTGTGGGACTTGATGCGGCTCACATCGACCCACACCAGCCCGTCGATGCAGTGGTTGAAGTCGGGGTCGATGCCAAAATCCATAAACTGGACGCCGCCCGGCTCGCACAGCTCGGAATACTGCTTGTAGAGGGTAGGGATGGCGCAGCCCAAATTGTCGAGGCGGGCCTTGAGTGCTTGGAGATCGGCACCGTAATCCACCCCCTCGAACAGAGGTTGCGTCTCGGGGTAGGGACGGCGGGAGGGGGCCAGCGCCAGCTCGGGGGCAAAGTGTTGGCGGTAGAAGCTCACCAGCAGATCCTTGGCCGCCGGCGGCAGGCTGCCGGAGAGTGACACCGGGCCAAACAGGTAGCGGTAGCGGGGATAGCGGGCCAGATAGGCACCGATGCCGAACCAGAGATAATCGAGCCCCCGCTTGCCCCAGTAGGCGGGCTGGATAAAGCTGCGGCCAAGCTCGATGGCCTGCTCCAGCCGGGGCAGCAGCTTATCCTCAAAGCCGAACAGGGTGTGGCTGTAGAGGCCATCCTTCCCCTTGCTGGCCAGCAGCTCGGCCACAGGGGCGAACCGGTAGGCACCGATAATATCGAGTCGGGCCGGATCCCAGAGGATCAGGTGGTGATAGTCGTTGTCAAAGCCATCGAGATCCCGCCGCTTGCCGGATCCTTCCCCCACAGCGCGAAAGGCGATCTCCCGCAGTCGCCCCAGCTCGCGCAGGATCACCGAGTGACTCAGTTCATGGCGGCGGTAGAGGTAGATCCCCTGACCATCCGGGGTGGTGCCGAGCTGCTCGCAGCTTTCGATGGCCTGTTTGAGCTGGCGGCGATCCTCCGGCAGGGCGATGGGGGCCTCGGTCTGCAGACGCCCTGTCTTGCCACGGCCAATCCGGTAGAGGTGGTTGCGCACCAGCCGCGCCGCCGTCTTGGCGGGCAGCTCCTGAAAACTGCTGAGCGGAATGCGCGCTCCTATGGTCACCGGCAGGGTCTGCCCCTGCTGGCGAAACAGCTGACGCACCAGCAACAGGGCGGAGGCGGGCTTGTTGAGCCAGGAGGCGAGATAGAACCAGAGGCTGTTGCGCCCCCCCAGATGGATGGGCACCAGCGGGGTGCGGGTGCGCTGGGCCAGCTTGATAAAGCCTGCCTGCCAGGGGCCATCTTTCACCCCCTTGAGGCCAAGCCGGGATACTTCGCCTGCGGGGAAGATCACCAGCGCCCCTTCATGGGCGAGGTGTTCGTTCATGGCGAGGATGGCCTGTCGATCGGTCTTGCCCTCCATATTGTCCACCGGCAATAGCAGAGGGCGCAGCGGCGCGAGCTGGGCCAGCAGCTGGTTGGCGACGATCTTCACATCGGGGCGGATGCGACCGAGCAGTTGCAGCAGCGCCAGTCCATCCAGCGAGCCGATGGGGTGGTTGGCAACAAGAATGACCCGGCCGCTGGCTGGAATATGCTCCAGTTGCGCCTCGCTGACCCGATAGTCGAAATCGAGCTGGGTCAGCGCCTGCTCGACAAAGTCGAGGCCGCGAAGGTGCGGGTAGCGGGCGGCAAAGTCGGCAAAGGCACGTTCGTTGAGCAGCCAGCCCAGCAGCCGCTTGAACAGCGGGGTGAGCAGGGGGTAGCCAAGCAGGCGGGGGAAGTGCTGGGTCAGCAGGGTATCGATAGTGAACATCTGGGGGGCTCCGGCGATCCGTTGCTCCCAGCATGATGTGGCACTGTTCCCGCGACATGTCAGCGGGATGACAGTTTGATGGCAGCGGCAGCCAGTAGCTCCTGAGCGACCCTCCCCCGGTTTCCCTTTCCTGATGGGTGATGGCCAGATAGCAAGGGGGGTGCCGGTAAACCGGCTCCCCCCTTGGTTGTCATGGTAATCGATTAACCGCGCCAGGCTGCGGTGAGGCGCACCAGCTCCACCAGGGTGGCGACCGATTTCTCCATGGATTGCAGCGGGATGAACTCGTGCTTGCCGTGGAAGTTGTGGCCACCGGTGAAGAGGTTGGGGCAGGGCAGGCCCATAAAGGAGAGGCGGGCGCCATCGGTACCGCCGCGAATGGGCTTGATTTTCGGCACCACGTCGGCGGCTTCCATGGCGGCCTTGGCCAGCTCGACGATATGCATGTGCGGCTCAATCTGGCTGCGCATGTTGCGATAGCTGTCGGTCAGGGTCAGCTCGATGCGGGCCTTCGGATACTCGGCCTGCAGGGCGGCCACCCGGCTCTGCATCTCGGCCTTGCGTGCGGCGAAGTGCTCGTCGTCGAAGTCACGGATGATGTAGTGCAGGGTGCTCTCCTCCACGGTGCCGCTCATCTGGGCCAGATGGAAGAAGCCCTCATACCCTTCGGTGCACTCCGGGGTCTGCTCGGTAGGCATGGCGGCGTGGAAGCGGGCGGCCAGGGTCTGGCTGTTGATCATGCTCCCCTTGGCGGTGCCGGGGTGGACGTTATTGCCGATAAAACGCACCGTGGCGCTGGCGGCGTTGAAGTTTTCATACTCCAGCTCGCCCAGTTCGCCGCCATCCACGGTATAGGCCCACTTGGCCGGGAATCTCTCCAGCGGGAACAGGTTGGCGCCACGGCCAATCTCTTCATCCGGGGTAAAGCCGACCCAGATATCGCCGCGGGGGATCTCGGGGTGGGCCTGCAGGTGGTCGATGGCAGTGAGGATCTCGGCGATACCCGCCTTGTCGTCGGCGCCAAGCAAGGTGGTGCCGTCGGTGGTGATGAGATCCTGACCCAGATAGTTTTTCAGGAAGCGGTAGTCACGGATGGCAAGCACCTCGTCACCCTTGCCAAGGCAGATGTCGCCGCCCTGATAGTTTTCGATGATTTGCGGTACTACGTGCTCCGCCTCGTAGTCGGCGGTATCCATGTGGGCAATCAGGCCGATGGCGGGGGCGTCCGGCTGGTTGCCCGGCAGGCAGCCGGTGAGGTAGCCGTGCTCATCCAGGGTGACCTGGCTCAGCCCCAGCGCCTTCATCTCTTCTTGCAGGGCACGGGCAAAGATCAGCTGGCCTTCGCTGCTGGGGCAGGCTGGATTGGTCTCATCGGAGCGGGTATGAAAAGTTACGTAACGCAGAAAACGCTCAAGCAGGGTATCCATTAGTCAGCCTCTAACCGATTGTGAGCGGTCATTGTGGCCAATCCGTGCGGGGCACTCATTGCGTCAGCGCAGGTTTTTCCCATTTTTTGACGCAAGGGAAGAGAGGTGAATGTGCGGCACGCGGGGCAACGCCCAGGAGGGAGGTCGCATAAATGTGGCATTTATTGCGATATTTAGGCGCTGGCGGTGGCGGCCAAATTCCCCTCAGCGACCGCACAGCAAGGCGTCAGCCCAATCATGGCGTTTTCACACACTTTTCAAGGGGAAACCGGGCTGTCGCATAACCTGCGCCATCCCAGAGCCCGCCTGCCCGCCAGCAAGATTTGATCGACTTATTAAAAGGGGATTTTGAACACTATTTTTTATTGTCACTGCCCGCGGTAAGTGTGTACACTCCGCGCCGATCCAAGGGCAACCCTGAAGCAGGCAGAGCCGCCAGAAACCCGACCGATCATACGCCTATAGGGCGAGGCACGCAGAAACGACAGACACTGCTGGGGAATGGTTTCTTTAATACCGGTTAGGCTCCGGTATCAGGGAGAACAACAGACTCTCATCCTTCATTTGACCGAGTGGGCCACCGGCTCATCATCTTCCCTTGTCATGGGCGGTCACTGAGGGTGAGGTGGGCTGTGGTTGTTGTCGTCTATCAACACGCATGCGTGCTGGCGCCTTCGCTTCTCTTCCTTGGAACCCTCTCCTTCTGTCGGGATCGCTGCCGAATGATGAACTGACGGCGTGGCTGATGTCGTCTGTCATCAAAGTACCGCGGCGCTACGGCATAGTGGCACCGCATACCGTTGAGCTTGATGTAAAGCCACCAGCCCCACATCAAGACTCGTTACTTCCCCAAGATCCACCAGGCAGCCTCTGGCTTGCCGCGATGTGCAAAGGGTTGGTTTGGGTGGCTGCGTCTCGTGATGGCAGCGCTCGCCGTACTCTGCACTAGATGGTCTGGATGTGATTGAGGGTAACGAAGGCGACTTTGGGTCGCTCATTTGCGAGGCATAGCCCATGACTAACTGGTCCAGCAAGGACTCCTTGAAGGTCTACAACGTTCCCTACTGGGGTGCGGGTTTTTTCAATATCAATGACGCCGGTCATGTGACCGTCGCCCCCGACAAATCACGCCCTGACGCGCATATCGTGCTCTCTGACGCCATCGAACAGTTGCGTCAGTCCGGGCTGACCACCCCCGTGTTGCTGCGCTTTCCCGACATCCTCAAGAGTCGGGTCGATGCGCTGTTCAACGCCTTTGGTCAGGCCATCGAAAAGTCTGGCTATGAAGGGGACTACCTCTGCGTTTACCCGATCAAGGTAAACCAGCAGCGTCGTGTCATCGAGACCATCAGCCAGTCCTACAGCGACAAGCCCCGGCTTGGCCTGGAAGCTGGTTCCAAACCGGAACTGCTGGCCGTGCTGTCCCATCACCATGAGCAAGGCTCGGTGATCGTCTGCAACGGTTACAAAGACCGCGAATATATCCGCCACGCCCTTTTGGGCAACCTGATGGGCCACAAGGTCTACATCGTGGTGGAGAAGCCCTCCGAGCTGGAGATGGTGCTGGACGAGTCAGCTCGTCTCAACATCAAGCCCAACATCGGGGTGCGTGCCAAGCTCGCTTCCACCGGCTCCGGCATGTGGGAATCGAGCGGTGGCTCCATGTCCAAATTTGGTCTCTCCGCCTCCCAGATCCTGGCGCTGATCGAACGTCTGCGCGGGCTGGGCAAGCTGGATTGCCTGCAACTGCTGCACTTCCATCTGGGCTCCCAGATCGCCAATATCCGCGACATTCAGGGCGGCATCCGCGAGTGCGGCCGTTTCTATGCTGAACTGCGTCGCCTCGGTGCCAACATCGAGGTAGTGGACGTCGGTGGTGGCCTGGGCGTGGACTACGAGGGAACCCGTTCCCAGAGCCACTGCTCCGCCAACTACAGCCTCTCCGAGTACGCCAATAACGTGGTATGGGGCATCGGTGATGTCTGCCGCGAGTTCGATCTGCCGCACCCGACCATCATCAGCGAGTCCGGCCGTGCCCTGACTGCCCACCACGCCGTGCTGGTCACCAATATCATTGGTGCCGAAGGGGTGGAGATGAACGACATCAGCGCGCCGGACGAAGATGCACCGACCATTCTGCAGAACATGTGGAAAGGCTGGCTGGATCTGCGCAGCGAAGATCCCTCCCTGCTGGAGATCTTCCATGACTCGGTGGCAGATCTGGGTGACGTGAATACCCAGTACACCATGGGCCTCTTGAACCTTGAACAGCGTGCCTGGGCCGAGATGCTGCACCAGAACACCTGTCTGGCACTCAAAGAGATGCTCAACCCGGTCAACCGCAACCACCGTGCGCTGGCTGACGAGCTGAGTGAAAAGCTGGCGGACAAGTGCTTTGCCAACTTCTCCCTGTTCCAGTCCCTGCCGGATGCCTGGGGTATCGGTCAGGTATTCCCGGTGATGCCGCTGGCCGGTCTCGATCGTCCGCTTAGCCGTCGCGGTATCCTGATGGATATCACCTGTGACTCCGACGGTCAGGTCGAGCACTATGTCGACGGTCTGGGGGTCGAGAGCACCCTGCCGATGCCGGTCTACGGCGAGCACGAAGAGTGCCACGTCGGCTTCTTCCTGGTCGGTGCCTATCAGGAGATCCTCGGCGATCTGCACAACCTGTTCGGTGACACCCACTGCGCGGAAGTGTGGCTGGACGAAGAGGGCAAGATGGACATTCGCAACGTGGTGCGTGGCGACACCGTCGACCAACTGCTGCGTTACGTCAACATCGACCCGTCCGTGATCCGCGAAAACTACCAGCGGATCGCCGCTCATCCGGCGCTGGACGATGCCACTCGCAAAGCCCTGCTCGACGAGCTGGAGCTGGGCCTGCAAGGCTACGCCTATCTGGAAGACGAATAAGCGCCCGCGCTTGACGTTCGCCGTGAAGGCATAAAAAAGGGAGGCATTTGCCTCCTTTTTTCTATCTGTTCCTCCTGTGGCGGTCAGGTCTGCGAGCTCAGCGCCTTGTGCAGATCCCGCTGCAACTGCTGATTGTCGTCTCTTTGCAGCTCCACAATACCCAATTGAAGCCCCTGCTCGATGGTGAGTGACCCATTCAACATGGCGTTGATGGCGGCTTCACTCAGCAGCATCACCCTGTCTTTGGGGTTTGGGCCGCTGGTGTGCAACTGGAGCAGTAGGGACTCCTTGCCTCGTACTCTGGACCAGAGTCCTGAGTCGATAAGCAGGATGGAGATCCCGCCACCTACCCCTGCCTGCTGGAGTCGACTTTTGAGGGTTTGTAGCCATGCCTGGCTACGGGAGAAGCCGGCTTCGCCTGTCAGGGCTGCCAAGGGGGGCAACTGCTCACGGCTCACCGCAGTCGCCGTCGCCATGGCAATATTGACCGTGCCGGGCCAGCTCTGTTCGAACGGATTGGGATAAAGGGCATCATAACCACAGCTCTGCCCTATCCCAGGGATGAGGCAGAGCAGGACCATGCATGCGCGCAAGGTGCGTTGCATCATGGCGTCACTATGTTGAACCAGAAGTTGAACTTGTCGAGCAGGCTGATGAAGTCACTGAACGTCTGCTGATCACCCTCGATCTTGATCTCGCCGTTGGCGATCTTCTGCTCCATGGTGCCCTGACCGAGCTGGATATCATCCAGCGTCTTCTTGCTCAGGGTAATGGTCACATCAGGCTTGGCGGCATAGCGGGTTGTGTGGTTGAGCACCGAGTTCTCCAGACTCAGGGTATGTTTCTCCTCGATGTCGGTGAACGCCATGTTGATGACCATCTTCTTGCCCGCCGCTTTCTCGGGATTAATGCGCACCGAGAGATAGTCAAACAGCATGCTGGGGCTCATAGCCCGGATGGTATCCGGCGAGGCGGTGACTGTTCCGCCAACATTGGGAACGCCATTGCGCAGCTCATAGGCGCCTTGCAGATAGACGGAGCGCCACGGGCCGGATTCAGCCTGATAGCCCAGCTGCTCCAGTGCATCTGCCAGCAGCAGCTTGCCCTCTGTGTTGTTTGGGTTGGCAAACACCAGATGTTTGAGCACTTCTGCTACCCAGCGATATTCCCCCTTGTCGAACGAGGCCTTGGCCTTTTTCAGTACCTCCTGCTCGCCCCCCATGAACTCGATATATTTGGGGCCGACCATTTCTGGGGGCAGGTTGTCGAGATCGGAGGGGTTGCCGGAGTACCAGCCCATGTAGCGCTGATAGATGGCGCGGCTGTTGTGGCGCAGGGTGCCGTAGTAACCGCGGTTCGGCCAGAAGTCGTTGAGCTCGGGGGGGAGGGTGATCTGCTCGGAGATCTCCTCGCCGGTGTAGCCCATGTTCATCAGGCGCACCGACTGGTCGTGGATGTATTTGTAGAGGTCACGCTGCTTCTTGAAGTAGTCGACTATGTTGGCATTGCCCCAGCGTGGCCAGTGGTGACTCTGGAACTTGACCTCGGCCTGATCACCCCAGGTTTCGATGGTCTCGTTGAGAAAGCTGGCCCACTTCAGCGCATCACGCACCTGGGCGCCGCGCAGGGTGAGGATGTTGTGCATGGTGTTGGTGGTATTTTCGGCCATCCACAATGCTTTGCTGTCCGGGAACCAGGTGTTCATCTCGGCCGGGGCTTCGGTGCCCGGGGTCATCTGGAAGACCATCTTGACGCCATCGACCGTCAGCGTTTCACCGGTTTTGGTGATAAAGCGGGTCGGCAGCAGCAGCGAGGGCACGCCGGTGGAAGTGGTTTGCCCCAGACCGCCGTTGACGCCCCCCTGCTGGTTGCGCGGCAGCAGGGCGCCGTACATGTAGACGGCGCGGCGGGCCATGGCATTGCCGGCGATGACGTTCTCCGACACCGCGTGTTCGGTAAATTCTTCCGGCGCGATGATCTCGACGCCGTTCTTTTTCACCTCGTCCAGCGAGTTGAACAGACCGGCGGCACCGCCGTAGTGATCCACGTGGGAGTGGCTGTAGACCACCGCGGTGACCGGGCGCTCCCCTTGGGTCTTGTTGATGAAGGCCAGCGCCGCCTTGGCGGTTTGCGGGGAGATCAGCGGATCGAACACCACCCAGCCCTTGTTGCCTTCGATAAAGGTGATGTTGGAGAGATCAAAGCCGCGAATTTGGTAAATCTTGTCGGTGACCTTGAACAAGCCGTACTGCATGTTGAGCTGGGCATTGCGCCACAGGCTGGGGTTGACGCTGTCCGGCGCGGCCTTGTCGAGGCCGATGTAGGTCTTGTACTGCTCCAGATCCCACACCACGTTGCCCTTGTCATCCTTGATGGTCAGGGTATCGGGTTTGGCAATGAAACCGCGCTGGGCATCCTCGAAATCCTGCTTGTCATTGAAGGGCAGGGTATTGAGCACCTGCTGGTTTGCCTTGATGGTAAATTCGCTGGCAGGCTTGGGGTCGATGGCGGCCTTGGCCGACTGCACAAGAGCAGGCTGCACAAGCAGTGCGCCACAGAGCAAGAGCGAGAAAATCGTGGGGGTGGAAAGCCTCGGTTTCATCGGTATGACTCCAGATGGTGGTGTGGGTCGACAGGGCTAAGTGTAGTCAGGCTCAAGTCAGGGAAGAGAAGAAAGGGGGACTTGCGCTACACAACGCCATCCGGGTGGAAAACTGCGGGAATTGCGCCTGCAGGAGCACTGCCGTTGCACATCTTGATCTGTATC
Source organism: Aeromonas sp. R1-2 (assembly GCF_040908505.1). NCBI lineage: Bacteria > Pseudomonadati > Pseudomonadota > Gammaproteobacteria > Aeromonadales > Aeromonadaceae > Aeromonas > Aeromonas sp. R1-2. The sequence goes on from NZ_JBFODU010000059.1 coordinate 50,959, forward strand.
AAGATAGGTCGCAGCGGGTTGTCTTACGGTCAAGAGTGATGTTGATGGGATGTAACAAAAGGATGTACATATGGAACTGAAAAGGGACCCGAGATGCTATACCGACGTCTGTATCGACGGTAAGTGGTATCACTACGACCACTGCAGCACCAACGTCTACATGCTGATGGGAGGCGCCGCGCCGAGCCTTCAGCTGGCCTATGAGCCGAGCAGCGAAGAGGAGCTGATCGAGATGCTCCAGCAGCTGGGGCGCTTCTGACTTACCGAATTGATGTCTTGCCATATGGCCATCGGGCGCGTTGCCACGATGGCCACCACTCTTCACCGCTGTACCTTATCTCAGCGGTTTTTATTGCCCAATAACCCCTTGCCAATCTCCAGCATGGCGACGGCCGCGGCGTAGCTGCTATCGGACTTGCCTATCTCATCCGCTATATAGAGAAAATTGGATTGGTACTTCTCGACGGCCTCTCGCGGGCTGGTCGCGTCAATAAAGTCCTCCTCCACCTCGAATCCTTGGGTCAGCAGTGCCGCCTTTTCACTCAGAAAAGTCGGAGATGCCATGTCGATAAAGGTGTATTGCTGCCGATTGGATGCCGGAATGGTAAAAAACTGGTATCTGGCCATGGGTAAATCCTAGCTTGAAGCGGGCGATAGATGACGTGACGCTGGTTTTCATCTGTGGTTCGCAGGCGGCTTGGTTTCCCTCGACATCATCGAGAGTGCGTGTCGGGAATGCCGCATTTTGTTTTCGTTCGAGACTACTTTGTTGGCGTTTGCCCGGCAAGTGGGTCGCAGAGATTTTCTGGATGATCCGAGCAACCGAGATGTTGTTGGCAGGGGCGAGACCGGGATAATGCCGGGCTCACGTTGAGCCCGGCTTGTCAGCGCTCTGTTACAGCACGAAGCTCTGTACCATGGCGCGCAGCTGTTCGGTGAGCTGGTGGATCTGGCGGGCGGCATCGCGGGCGGCGTTGGCCACTTGCAGCGCCTCGTCGCTGCCATCGGAGATGCGCACCACGTTGCGTTCGATCTCGTTGACCACGGCGCCCTGCTGCTCGATGGCGCTGGCGATGATGGCGTTGGTATCGACCATTCGATCCACCTTCTCGGTGATGGCGCCGAAAGCCTGTTTCGCCTCCTGCGCCAGCCCGACCCCCTCCTGCGCTTCATGGCTGGCCGCCGACATGGCGGTGACCGAGGCGCGGGCGCCGGATTGCAGCTGTTCAATCATCTGCTGGATCTCGACGGTAGCCCCTTGGGTGCGGTTGGCAAGAGATCGCACCTCGTCGGCCACCACCGCAAAGCCGCGACCCTGCTCACCGGCCCGGGCCGCTTCGATGGCAGCGTTGAGGGCCAGCAGGTTGGTCTGCTCGGCGATGCCACGGATCACGCTGATGACGCCGCCAATCTGGCTGCACTGCTGCTCCAGCTGGCCTATGGTGTCGGCGGTGCGCAACACCTCGCGGTTGATATGGTCGATGGCCTTGATGGTGCGCTCCACCACATCCTCGCCCTGACCGACCACGTTCTGCGCCTCCTGGGTCATGCGGGCGGCTTGCAGGGCGTTGCCCGCCATGTCCTGTGAGGTGGCTGCCAGCTCCTTGATGGCGGTGGCGACCTGATGGGTCTCCCCTTGCTGATCGGCAATCACCTCCTGCGAGCGGCAGGTGCGCGCTTCGATCTCGGTGGCGCTCTCCACCACGGTGACGCCATTTTCACGCACTCGCAGCATCAGGGTACGCAGGGTCTCCAGGGTCACGTTGTAATCCCGGCTGATGGCGGCCAGCTCGTCCTGACCGACGATCTCGATATGCTGGCTGAGATCCTGGGCGTTGACCCGGGCGGCAATATCACGCACCCGCCCCACGGTTTCGCGCAGGGAGAGATAGGCACCGATCATCAGGTAGAGGTAGAGCAGCAAGCTGGCGGTCAGCGGCGCGGTGACCCACCAGAAGTGGCGCTGGTTGGCGGTCAGCCGCTGATGTAAGTCGGCCTCCAGCCGCTGGCGTACCTGGCCTGCCAGTGCGGTGATGGCCTCGTCCATCTTATCCCCCAGTGCCTGCACCTCTTTGGTGGAGAGCTGCACCAGCTGATCCTTCATCATCTTGTTTTCCATGGTCTCGACCCCCTGACGCACCAGCTGTATCAGAGCATCGGTCTGCTGACCCAGCTCGGCGCGGTAGGCCGGTTCGATCTGGTAGAGCAGGGTCAGATCGGCCTCCAGCTCCTGCAGGGTGGCGCTGATCAGGTCAAGACGAAAACGCAGGCCGCTGTAGCCCTCAGCCTGAAACAGGCCGAAGTCGGCGATGGTGGCGGCGCGATCCCGTACCTGGGCCAGCAGGTCGCGCAGTTGCGGCAACCGCTCGCTGGCGAGGATCACCATGTAGTAGGTACCGAGCGCCGGATCCTGGATCAGGCTGCTGCTGGCTGTGATGTGCTTGTAGAGGTGGCGCACCTCGGTCAGCAGCTTGTCGTGGCGCAGGTTGCTCTGCTCCACTTCCAGCTTGCCCGCTTCACTCTGCAGGGCGGCCCAGCCCTGCTGGATCACCTCAAAGGAGGGGTTGTTCTGGCGGGTGTCGGCAAAGGCTTGCAGGCTCTGATCAACGGCTTGTGCGGCTGCCTTGACCTGATCATCACCGACCGGATCCACTTCATAGGCGTGACGGGTTACCAGATTGCGATGGGTGAGCAGGGCTTGCTCGATAGCGGGCACGGGGGTGAGATTGACCACTCCCGCCAGCTCGCGGTTGGCCTGGACGTTGTCATCCTGCAGCCGCCCCAGCAGATTGGTCATGCTGTAGGCCAGTGGCAGCAGCATCAGGCAGGACCAGAGCAGGAATTTGTATTTGAAGGAGAGCTGATTGCCCAGCCGGATGGCGGGGTTGAAAATCCATTTCATGTTAAGCCTCGATACCTGAGTGCGGGCGTGATTCGTGTTGCCTGAATAGTACTCCGAGCGGCCTCCCTTGGGTGATGGCCGGTTGCAAGTTGTGATCCCCTTGGCTTTTTACTTCCGGGCGGGGGCGCCGTCAGCCGCACCAATAGAAAACGGGCCACCCGAAGGTGACCCGTGGTCGATAAGGGGAAACCGATCAGTTGAACGCCAGGAAGGGCGAGACACAGAGCAGTAGGCCAGTGACGATGATGATGTAGAGGGAGGTGCCCTTGTACTTGTGCAGCGCCGGTACCTGATAGACCAGATAAGCCGGGATGAGGCAACCCACCATGCCGAAGATGGGGCTGCAGATGGAGGTGAAGCTCAGTACCGGTGCGTTGAGCACGATGGCCCCCCAGGAGAGCATGACGGTGAACACCATGATCCCTTTGCCCACCAATCCTTTGTTGATGCGGTTTTCCGGCAGCACCCGGCGCAGCAGGTTCATTGCCAGCCCCTGACAGGCTTCACGGAAACCGAGGTAAACGCCGAAGTAGGCGGTCATTACCGCAAAGATGTTGAGGGTGAGGCTCAGGAGCTTGAGGGTCTGGCCGGGCATCCCCTGGGCTACCATCGCCAGCGCGGAGATGTTCTCCTCGGAGGCTTTAACCGCCTGATCGTGGCCCATGGCAAGAGTGAAGGAGACCGCGTAGAAGAACACCACCACGAACAGGATGCCGAAGGCGATATTCATGGCGCGCATCGCCTTGAAGCGGGCCACTTCCAGCGACTTTTCCCGCGAGCGGTAGGAGATCACCATGGGGCTCAGGCTCTGGATAAAGAGGATGGAGGTGAGGGTAAAGGGCAGCATGATGATGGCATCCTTCATCCAGTCACCGGCAGCGGGCATGGCGGTGATGTTGGCCGCATCCCACTTGTCCACCATCATCAGGCCGAGCACGGCCACCACGCTGATCTTGGTCAGCACCATAAAGGTGGAGATCTTGAACAGCAGGTTTTCGCCGCGCGAGGCCAGTGCCACCAGACCGCAAATCAGCACCAGACCGTAGAGCGGGTTTTCGGAGAGCAGGCCGTCGGTGACGCCGAAGCTCTGCAGGAAGGAGGCGCTGTCATTGGTGATGGCGGTGGAGTAGACGAAGACCCAGATCACCAGCATCACGAAGTAGAGTGCGCCGAGCAGCACACCCCAGTTCTTGCCAAGGTAGCCGGTGATGACGCTGGGGTAATCCTTGCACTCCGGCGAAGTGGCCAGGGTGTTGATAAAGAGGCGCTGGAACATGTACATGGCGGGGTAGCCGATCACCGCCGAGAGCAGAAAGACCCACAAGCCCATCAGACCCACCTGTACCGGCAGGAAGACGATCCCTGCGCCGATGGCCATGCCGATGCTCATGATGATCCAGCCCCAGTCGGTGCTGTCGAAGCGAACCGCTTCTTTCCATTCCAGCGTGCCCATCACGGGGCTGGCGAGTGTAGTGCTATGCGCGTCCATTAAAACCTTCTTTTTTGTAGGGATGTGGGAAAGCGGCGCAAATATAGTTGAATGAAACTGTCATAAACAATGCCCATAAGAGTACTTTTGTTCAAATCAGGATGGTGATCACGGTTTATATTGAGGCCGAAAGGTGCCTTCACACGCCATTTTTGTATCTTTTTGTTGAATGGATAAAATAAAAAGCAAATAATGTTGAACAGAATGAGATTCATGATTGCAAAAAAAATTGCACAAACCAGGAGTGGCTATATGAAACGCATCATCACAGCAGCAGCGGCACCTGACGCTATCGGTCCCTACAGCCACGGCACTGCCTATGGCGACCTTATCTTTACCTCCGGTCAGTTGCCGGTCTGCAAGCAGCAGGGTGGTGTGGTGGAAGGGGGGATTGCCGCCCAGACCCGCCAGTCACTGGAAAACCTGAAATCCGTGCTGGAAGCCGCTGGCGGCTCGCTGGATACCGTGCTCAAAACCACCTGCTACCTCGCCGAGATCAGCGATTTTGCCGCGTTCAACGAGGTCTATAAAGCCTATTTCCAGAAAGATTGTCCGGCGCGCAGCTGCTTCGCAGTGAAGGATCTGCCGATGGGCGTCAAGGTTGAAGTGGAAGCGATCGCCCATATCGCTCGTTAATGCTGATAAAAAGGTTCAAGTGATGAAACAAGCGTGGCAGCAGTATCTGCAGATTATTCAACAGGTTGTCAAACCAGCGCTGGGTTGTACCGAGCCAATCGCCGCCGCCTATGCCGCGGCTGTCGCCGCTCGGCAACTGGGGTGTGAGCCCGGTCGCCTCGAGGTTGCGGTGTCGGACAATCTCTATAAAAACTCGATGGGTGTCTATGTGCCGGGCACCGGCAAGATCGGTCTGGCCATTGCGGCCGCGGCCGGTGCCATCGGCGGCAACGCCGATGCCGGGCTGGAGGTGCTGGCCGCGATCCAGCCAGCACAGGTGGATCGTGCCCAGCAGCTGATCGATGCCGGCAAGGTGCAGGTGAGCCGCACCGCCGCCCCCGAGTTTATCTTCTGCCGCGTGACCGTTTATGGCACTGATGACAAGGGTGAAGAGCACAGCGCCGAAGTGACCCTCTGCGGCGGTCATACCCGCATCGTCGAGCAGCGCCGCGATGGCGAGGTGACCTTCACCGCCGATCAGAGCCAGGGCGGCGCCACCGGTTCCATCTGCGATGGCGTCGATATCAGCATCGCCGCCATTTACGAGTTCGCCACCCGGGTGGAGTTCGAGCAGATCAGGTTCATCCTCAAAGCTTCCGAGCTCAACGGCAAGCTCTCCGCCGAGGGGATGAACAACCCCTATGGCCTGGAGATTGGCCGCACCATGCAGCAGAACATCAATGCCGGTCTCATCGGCGAGGATGTGATGAACCGCATCGTGATGATGACGGCGGCTGCCTCCGATGCCCGCATGGGGGGCGCGACCCTGCCAGCCATGAGCAACTTCGGCAGCGGCAACCAGGGCATTGCCGCCACCATTCCGGTGATGGTGATTGCCGAGCGCTTTGCGGCCAGCGAAGAGCAGCTGGCTCGCGCCCTCATCATGAGCCATCTGGGCGCCATCTATATCAAGTCCCACTATCCGCCGCTGTCGGCCTTTTGTGGCAATACCGTGACCAGCGCGGCCGCCTCCATGGCCATGGTCTATCTGGCGGGCGGCAGCTTCGAGCAATCCTGCTTCGCCATCCAGAACGTACTGAGCGACAGTGCCGGTATGGTATGTGACGGGGCGAAAGCCTCCTGCGCCATGAAGGTGAGTACCTCCTCCGGCGCGGCGGTGCGCGGCTTCCTGATGGCCCTCAACAGTCACTCGGTATCGGGGCAGGGGATCGTCGCCGGCGACGTGGATCAGACCATCCGCAACGTCGGCCAGATGGTGAAGGAGGGCATGTCTGCCACAGACAGCACCATTATTGATATCATGTCCGCCTGATGTCCCTGTCGGTTGCTGCCCGGCGTCCATTGTCCGGCAGCAACCCTTGCAAGAAGGTCCCATTGTGAAGCTGCAAGAGTTGAGTCCGAGCGATTTTGAGATCCTCAAGTCGATGGAGAACATTGTGGACGGCATCGCCACCATGTATGGTCAGCACACCGAAGTGCTGCTCCACAGTCTGGATGCGCGCAATCCCTCGATCGTCAAGATTGCCAACGGCCATATCACCGGCCGCAGTGTCGGCGCTCCCATCACCAACCTGGCGATGATGAAGCTCAAGAGCGGGCAGGATATCTCCAGCCCCTACATGACCAAGTGCGCTACCGGCAAGACCCTGCGCTCCATCACGACAGTGATCCGCAACGGGGAGCACAGGGCCATCGGTTTGCTCTGTATCAACAGTGACATGGATGCCCCGCTGCAATCCGTGCTGCGCACCATGATGCCGGAGTGCATGCATCCCCACGAGAGCCATGCCACCCCGGAGGTGTTCGCCCGCAACATCGACGAAGCGCTCAACAGCACCATAGATACCGTCAGTGCCGAGGTACGTGGCAACGAGGCTGTGCCCCCGTCCCAGAAGACTCGGGTTATCGTCAACCAGCTGTACGACATGGGGATCTTCGAACTGAAAGACAGCGCCCAGATTGCGGCGCGCCAGCTCGGGATCTCGGTCCACTCCATCTACCGCTATCTGCGGGAGATCAAGAAGGGCTGAGCCGATACACTCTGGCCAAATTGGCAGCAAACGGGTCAGCCTTGACCCGTTTTTTACGCCTGCGTTTACACGTCTGTTTGGGCCATCCTTCGAGCTCATCTGCTATCATCTTCCCCCCTTTATTTTTCTATCTCTCTGAACGTGCTGGAGAAATCATGTCTCGACTCATCTATCTGCTGCGCCACGGCCAGACCCGCTTCAATGCCGAGCAGCGTCTGCAAGGGCGTTGCAACTCCGATCTGACCGACAAGGGTGAGGCGCAAGCCATCGCCATGGGGCGGCGCCTTGCCGCCGAACTGGCGGATCCCGCCCGCTGGATCGTCTATGCCAGCCCGCTTGGCCGTGCCCGTCAGACTGCACTGCTGGTGTGTGAGCAGTTGGGGCTGTCAGCGGATCGCATCGTCTGGGAAGATCGGTTGATGGAGCTGGGGATGGGGGAGTGGGAGAGCTGCCAGATCCCGGCGCTGCGTCTTGCCCACCCCGAGCTCGATACCGGCAAAGGGGACTGGTATCTGCAGGCACCGGGGGCCGAGAGCTTCGAGAGCATTCAGCTCCGGGCACACCAGTGGTTGCAGGATCCTGCCATCGCCGAGCGGGCCATTGTTATCTCCCACGGTCTGCTCGGTGCCATGTTGCGCGGCGTCTATGCCGATCTCGACTATGAGGCGACCTGGTCACAGGAGTTGCCCCAAGATGCCTTCTATAAGCTGCAGGATGGCCACATCACTCGCATTGCCTGCTAGTTTCGTGGACGTTGCCGCCATCAGTGCATGGACGATGCAGGCTGCAACGCACTACGGATTTTGCTTTGCGAAGATTAGACATCAACGAAATGATGAATAGACTCAAAAAGCGCATTATCAATAAGGGCATTAGCCCTTCTCCTGCGGTGATGTGTTTAAGGTCTGGTTTTGCGAACAGGTTGCAACTTGCATTGCACTATGGTGCACAGACCGCGCTTTTTAATGAGGTAAGCGGGTGATTGTATTGAAATGAGTGGTCGCGTGATGCTTGGTGTATCAATTGCATATTAAACGACCAGTGGCCTGAGTATGAGGACGACACCATGAAAGGGATCTCGGTTCGTAGCAAATTATTGATGCTGGTTGTGGTACCGCTGTTTTGTATGATTTTGCTGTGCACTCTCTCCCTTTGGGGGATGCGCCTGATGAATCAGGCTGCCCATCAGGTGAATGAAGAGGAGGTGCAGCAGTTATCCGAACTGAAGCTGATTTCAGACTTGTATGCGGTCAGTGTCGTTGATGCGATCAATAAAGCGCATGTTGGATTAATCACCCGTGAAGAGGCAAAACGTTCCGTTACTGAAGCGCAGTTAAAAGCAGCAACGGAATGGAAGCGTTACATGGCCCAGAAGATGTCTGCGGAAGAGCGGGCGATTGCGGAGTCTGCCCAAGTATTGATGAACAAAGCCGACATTACACTGGATCGTATTAAGAGTGATCTTTCATTAAAAGCTCCTCTTGATAAGGCAATTCATCAGTTATATAGCACGGTTGATCCTTTTAATGAGGAGCTGGGCAAGCTGGTTGAACTCCAGCTGAGATTTGCAGATGAGCATGTTGGTACCCTGGAAAGTCTGGCCGTTGATTTTTCATTTGCCTTCCTCTCCATCACCGGGATTGCCCTGTTCGCTTTATCCGTGCTGGGGATCTGGATTTTTCGCGGGATCAGTCAACCGCTCACCGCTTTGCGCAGAGCACTTTACAAATTGCAGCATGAGCAGGATTTGACCGTCACCGTCCCCGTCATTCGGGAAGATGAATTGGGGCAAGTCGCACGGGCGCTGAATGATATGGTTAGCCATTTCCGCAGATTGATTGGCGAAATGGATGACGTGGCCGAACAGTTATCGACAGGCGCCGATGCACTGAACGAGCTGGGGCTAACCAGTGCAGAGCAAATGGCCCAGCAGCGTCTGGAGACAGATCAGAGCGCTGCTGCGATGAATGAGATGAGCGCAACGGTTAACGAAATCGCTCAAAATACAAATAGTGCTGCAATTGCCGCCCGTCAGGCTGAAAACAAGGCAGAAGAGGGGCAAGCGGTTGTCAAGGAGACCATTGGGAATATGGCTCTGCTCTCTGGTCAATTGCAAAATACATCCACTGTGCTGCAAAACCTGGCTATCGAAAGCAATAACATTACCCAGGTGATGGGGGTTATTCGCTCGATTGCCGAACAAACCAATTTACTGGCACTGAATGCGGCAATTGAAGCCGCCAGAGCGGGTGAGCAGGGGCGCGGTTTCGCGGTGGTGGCTGATGAAGTCCGGGTACTTGCTCAGCGCACCCAAAACTCTACCGGAGAAATCCAGAACACCGTCAATCGCCTGCAACAGAATGCAACTATGGCTGTTGATAGTATGAATATCGGATTATCTGAAGTGGAGAAGACGAATACCCTGATGCTGACCTGCGGCGTCTCTTTGGAAGAAATTGTGAGTGCGGTGGATGATCTGAATAATCTCAATGTGCAGGTCGCCGCTGCAGCCGAAGAGCAAAGCAAAGTCACCGAAGAGATGACGCGCAGCATGGTCAATATTGCCGATATCGCAGTACATACCTCGGACTCGGCAGCCCATGTATCGGCCAAGTGTCAGCGTCTTGATGAGATGGCCAAGTCAATGAGAACACAGATTAATCATTTTAAATGGCGCTCACATGCCGCTTGATATAGTTCGATGACATTACCCCCAGGCCCCGAGAGTTCGGGGCCTTTTTGTATCATGTTGGTCGTACTGCACCTGTGTTGAAACATGTCATCGGTTTCCATAGATATGGGAAGATTTATTACCGGACTGATGAAGTGAGGCTTTCCGAAAAATTGTGCATTTTTGACGGCAGCCGTCACCCTGAATGGCCATTTTTGCCGCAGTTCAACACATCAGAGCACCTTATCGCGGCAAGATGAGGTATCTTATGCCCCGATTTCATCCATTAAACGGATCCGAGACCCCATATGATCATCAAACCCAAGGTTCGCGGCTTTATCTGCACCACCACTCATCCGGTCGGTTGTGAAGCCAATGTTCGTCGCCAGATCGCTTATACCAAGGCCAAGGGCACCATCGAGAATGGTCCCAAGAAGGTGCTGGTGATCGGCGCTTCTACCGGTTATGGCCTGGCCTCCCGGATTGCGGCTGCCTTCGGTAGCGGCGCCGCCACCCTCGGCGTCTTCTTTGAAAAAGCGGGCACCGAGTCCAAGACCGGTACCGCTGGCTGGTACAACTCTGCCGCCTTCGACAAGGCAGCCAAAGAGGCGGGCCTCTACGCCAAGAGCGTCAACGGCGATGCCTTCTCCAACGAGTGCCGCGCCAAGGTGATCGAGCTTATCAAGCAGGATCTGGGTCAGATCGATCTGGTTGTCTACTCCCTGGCCTCTCCGGTGCGCAAGATGCCGGAAACCGGCGAAGTGGTGCGCTCTGCCCTCAAACCGATCGGTGAGGTCTACACCACCACCGCCATCGATACCAACAAGGATCAGATCATCACCGCCACCGTCGAGCCGGCGAACGAAGAAGAGATCCAGAACACTATCACCGTCATGGGCGGTCAGGATTGGGAGCTGTGGATGGCTGCCCTGCGTGATGCCGGCGTGCTGGCTGACGGCGCCAAGTCCGTGGCCTACTCCTACATCGGTACCGATCTGACCTGGCCAATCTACTGGCATGGCACTCTGGGCCGCGCCAAGGAAGATCTGGACCGCGCCGCTGCCGCCATCCGTGGCGATCTGGCAGCCAAGGGCGGCACCGCTCACGTGGCCGTGCTCAAATCCGTGGTGACTCAAGCTTCTTCCGCCATTCCGGTGATGCCGCTCTATATCTCCATGGCTTTCAAGATCATGAAGGAGAAGGGCATTCACGAGGGTTGCATGGAGCAGGTAGATCGCATGATGCGCACCCGTCTCTACGCGTCCGACATGGCGCTGGACGAGCAGGCTCGCATCCGCATGGATGACTGGGAACTGCGCGAAGATGTGCAGCAGACCTGCCGCGACCTGTGGCCATCTATCACCAGCGAGAATCTTTCCGAGCTGACTGACTACACCGGCTACAAGCAGGAGTTCCTGCGCCTGTTTGGTTTCGGTCTGGATGAGGTCGATTACGATGCGGATGTAAATCCGGACGTGAAATTCGACGTGGTCGAGCTCTGAGTCTGACTCAAGTGAAAACAGGGCCCCGCGGGGCCCTGTTTTTTTGGCAAAAACCCCGCTAATTTGCGGAATTTTATTATCAGCGATCACCTTTTTCCCATATCAAACCCGCTAGTCTTGCGCTGATCGGATTACAGACGGCATTGCCGAGGTACGGAAGCTATGACCACTCCAAACGAGGCGCCCAAGAAGCGCCAACTCCCCACAGTCTATACCCTGCTTTTCATCATCATCGCCCTGATGGCCGCCCTGACCTGGGTGCTGCCAGCGGGCAAATATGACTATGTCACCGCCAAGACCCAGCAGCCGGTGGCGGCTGCGGCCGTGGCCGATTACAGCGGCGATGAGCGGCTGTTGCCGGTGCCCGGCAGCTACACCGAACTCCCCTCCCACCCGCAAGGGGTATTCGAGGTGCTCAAGGCGCCCATCCAGGGCTTTCACAAGGCGGCCGACGTGGCGCTGTTCGTGCTCATCATCGGTGGTTTTCTCGCGGTGACCATGCAGAGCGGTGCGCTCGATGCCGGGGTGGGGGCCATTGTGCGCGGCTTTGCCGGGCGCGAACGGCTGCTTATTCCCGTACTGATCGCCCTGTTTGCCCTCGGCGGCTCCACGTTCGGCATGGCGGAGGAGACGGTAGCCTTCTGGGCACTGATCGTGCCGGTGATGATGGCGGCGGGCTTCGATCGCATGGTGGCGGCGGGGATCATCCTGCTCGGCTCCGGGGTCGGGGTGCTCGCCTCTACCGTCAACCCGTTTGCCACCGGCATCGCCTCCGGTTTTGCCGGTATCCCCATCGGTGAGGGGATTGGCCTGCGGGTCATCCAGTGGCTGCTGCTGGTGATCTTCGCCTCCTGGTTCGTGATGCGCTACGCCAAGCAGGTGCAACAGGACAAATCCCGCTCCGTGCTGGCCGACATCACCTATGACGACGAGTTCTCCCAGATGAAGAGCGGCAACCTCGCCTTCACCGGCAAGCAGAAGCTCACCATGCTGGTATTCTTCGGCACCTTCCTGCTGATGATCTATGCGGTGGTGCCCTGGTCGGATTTGGGGATTGATGTGCTGCCCACCTTTGGCTGGTGGTTTGACGAGCTCTCCACCCTGTTCTTCAGCGCCTCCATCCTGATCGCGCTGATCAACCGGATGCCGGAGTCCAACTATGTGGCGACTTTCCTGAGCGGCGCTCGGGATCTCATCGGGGTGGCGCTGGTGGTAGCGGTGGCGCGCGGCATCTATGTGGTGATGGAGCAGGGCGTCATCATCGACACCATTCTGCATTGGGCTGAAGGGCTGGTGAGCGGACTCTCCTCGTCGGTCTTCATCCTGATGGCCTATCTGGTGCACATCATCCTGAGCTTCTTTATCCCCTCCACCTCGGGGCTGGCGACTGTCTCCATGCCGCTGATGGGGCCGCTGGCGGACTTCTCCGGTATTTCGCGGGATCTGGTGATCACCGCCTATCAGTCCGCCTCCGGCTGGATCAACCTGTTCGCCCCCACCGCCGCCCATCTGGTGGCCGGTCTGGCGCTCGCCAAGATCCCCTACGATCGCTTTGTGCGCTGGGTGCTGCCCTTTATCATCGGCGTAGCCCTCATCACCATGGCGGTGCTGGTAGCCGGTGCCCTGCTGCACGGCTGATGGCACGAATAAAACCACAGATAACAAAAAGGCTCCGTAAGGAGCCTTTTTCATTGGCTTTGTTTACTGCTTGTAGCCTTTGAGGAAGCGGGCGAGGCGGCCGATGGCATCCTCCAGCTCCTCTTCGCGGGGCAGAAACACCAGCCGGAAGTGATCCGGCGCCGGCCAGTTGAAGCCGGTGCCCTGTACCAGCAGCAGCTTCTCCTGTTGCAGCAGGTCGAACACCATCTTCTGATCGTCGCGGATGTCATACACCTTGGGATCCAGGCGCGGGAACATGTAGAGCGCCCCCTTGGGCTTGACGCAGGAGACCCCGGGGATCTCGTTCAAGAGCTCCCATGCCTTGTCCCGCTGCTTGCGCAGGCGGCCGCCCGGCAGGATCAGCTCGTTGATGCTCTGGTAGCCGCCAAGCGCAGTCTGGATGGCGTGCTGCATCGGCACGTTGGCGCACAGTCGCATGGAGGCCAGCATCTCCAGCCCTTCAATGTAACCGCGGGCACGGCCTTTTGGACCGGTGATGACCATCCAGCCCTGACGGAAGCCGCAGGCACGGTAGGCCTTGGAGAGGCCGTTGAAGGTCACCACCATCACATCGTCACACAGGGTGCAGACGCTGGTGTGGGAGATGTCGTCATAGAGGATCTTGTCGTAGATCTCGTCGGCGAAAATGATGAGGTTGTGCTGGCGGGCGATCTCGATCACCTCCAGCAGGAACTCGCTGCCGTAGACGGCGCCGGTCGGGTTGTTGGGGTTGATCAGCACCAGGCCGCGGGTGCGCGGGGTGATGCGGGCACGGATGTCATCGAGATCCGGATACCAGTCAGCCCCTTCGTCGCAACGGTAGTGCACCGCATGGCCACCGGAGAGGGTGACGGCGGCGGTCCAGAGCGGGTAGTCGGGGGAGGGGACCAGCATCTCGTCGCCGTTGTTGAGCAGCGCCTGCATCGCCATCACGATCAGCTCGCTGGCGCCATTGCCGATGTAGATGTCGTCGATATCGACCTTGCGCATCCCTTTTTGCTGGTAGTACTGCATCACCGCCTTGCGGGCAGAAAACAGCCCCTTGGAGTCGCAGTAGCCCTGGCTCAGGGGCATGTTGAGGATCACATCCTTGATGATCTCTTCCGGCGCATCAAAGCCGAACGGGGCCGGGTTGCCGATGTTGAGCTTGAGAATGCGGTGGCCTTCGTCTTCGAGACGGCGAGCCTCTTTATGCACCGGGCCGCGGATGTCATAGCAGACATCGTCGAGCTTGTGCGACTTGTCGATTGTGAACATGGTGACAGTGATTCCTTCCCCACAGGGACGCGTTGGCGAAAAAGGCGATTTTTAGTATCAAATTTCTTTTCCCCTATTCTTCACAGAATTGAATGCTAGAACAATCCTCTTTTTAGAAGAATTCCCTGATTTTTAGCCCTAAAACAGGGTTGCCAGAACGTTAAATTCAGCACGATCTTTGGTGCTAACCAAGGTTAACTAGTGAAACATGGGGAACGAATTAACAAAGCTGCCTGACTGTGTTGCAATATCCGGATCCTGTGGCACGATTGGCTTGTGTAAAAAATCGTCTTCGTCCCCCTTTTCGATGAGTTGACTGGCACTCATGGTGTCATCTTTATGTGGTTCGCTCATCGGTATTACTTCTGCGAGGTTTTCCCATGCAAGCACCCGTTCCAGGCCGCTATCGCCACTTCAAGGGGGGTTACTATCAAGTGCTTGCCCTGGCTTTGCATACCGAAACCCAGGAGCAGCTGGTAATTTATCAATCCGAGCAGGATGGTCAGGTCTATGCCCGTCCCGTCGCCATGTTCATGGAGTGGATTGAGCATCAGGGGCAGGTTGTCAGCCGTTTTGCCCCGGCAGGAGACTGACCACGCCTCCGTTTTTATCGCTCAAGGGATGAGCACTCGAGCTAAATGGTGTCACAAGTTGTCGCATGACGCCCTTGGGCATGAGACGTGCAGCCAGCTGTCTTAATGATAAATCCCTTATCTAATCAACCAATTGTGACGAATATCACATTCAGTGAGCCCCGCCTGCCGGGTTCGCAATCTGGACTCACACTCCCATAATGCTGCGCTTGTTCAAGCATGGGCCCTTCTCGGGTCTTGTTCGGTGTTATCTCAAATGGGAGAAATAATGTGAAACCTGTTGCTGCTGAGTTTATGGGCACTTTCTGGCTGGTATTGGGCGGATGCGGCAGTGCCGTGCTGGCTGCAGCCTTCCCTCACGTCGGGATTGGTCTGCTGGGGGTCTCGCTGGCTTTCGGTCTGACCGTGCTGACCATGGCGTTTGCCATCGGCCATATCTCCGGTTGCCACCTCAATCCGGCCGTGACCGTCGGTTTGTGGGCGGGTGGTCGTTTTCCGGCATCCGGTGTACTGCCTTATATCGTGGCGCAAGTGTTGGGTGGCATTGCCGCCGCTGCCGTGCTTTACGTAATTGCCAGCGGTCAGGCCGGGTTTGATCTCTCTGCCGGTTTTGCTTCCAACGGCTACGGTGAGCACTCTCCGGGTGGTTATAGCCTGACTGCCGCCCTGGTGTGTGAAGTGGTGATGACCGGTTTCTTCCTGTTCGTCATCATGGGCGCCACCGATAGCCGTGCGCCTGCCGGTTTCGCGCCGATCGCCATCGGTCTGTGCCTGACCCTGATCCACCTCGTCAGCATTCCGGTGACCAATACCTCGGTCAACCCGGCCCGCAGTACCGGTGTTGCGCTGTTTGTCGGTGACTGGGCTATCAGCCAGCTGTGGCTGTTCTGGGTTGCCCCGATTGTCGGTGCCATTCTGGGTGCGCTGGCTTATCGCCTGGTGGCGACTGAGCAGAAGTAATCATTTGCGAAACAAAGTGTGGTATCGACACGCCTGCGGGCGTGTTTTTTGTTTCTGGAGGGGCGATAAAAGAGCATTAACCGAGGCTAACCTCAGAGCCCTTTGGCCTGCAGCATCTCTTTGTAGCGCAGGTGGAGGAGCTGGACGCGCTCCACATAGGCACGGGTTTCCGCATAGGGCGGGATACCGCCATGTTTTTGTACGGCGCCCGCGCCGGCGTTGTAGGCCGCGGTCGCCAGCGCCACGTTGCCGTCATACTGCTTGAGCAGTCCCGCCAGGTATTTCACCCCGCCGAAGATATTCTGCTCCGCCAGCAAGGCATTGCCGACCCCCAACTCCCGCGCCGTGGCGGGCATCAGCTGGGTCAGCCCCATCGCTCCCTTGCGGGAGACCGCAAGAGGATTGAAAGCCGATTCCGCATGGATCAGCGCCCGGATCAGCGCAGGCTCAACCTGATAGGTTTTGGCGGCCGCCTTGATGGTGCTGGCATAGTCATAGAGAAACAGCCCTGTGGTTTGCCAGTTGACGCTGGATTTGGGATCGCAGGCGAAGCAGTCATTGAACAGCAGCAGCTCGTAATGGCCTTGTTCGGGCGCCATGTCGGAGTAGCGAACCACCCCGTTCTGCTGCACCGATTTATAGACCTGGATCTGCTTCTTGCCGTTGGTGGCGACTGCCGCTGTTTGAGCGGTGTCGGGTTGTGAGGCGGGAGTGGCATCTTTGCTCGGACGCAAGGGGGAGGGCGCTGCGGTCAGGAAGATCACCTCCGCGGGGGGGGGAGTCTGGCTCCATCCGCTCAGGGGGATCAACAACATATGGCCTGCCAGCATCCATGCTTTCAACCCTGATACTCCTTCTTGTGATGACCATGTTGAGTAAAGCATCATGACGAAGGCAGAACAAGCGGCCAACAGGGGGCAAATGATCCGATTCGGTGACCGGGATCAAAGTATCCGCCGCAATAAAGGATTGTCATCATAAAGCACGGTTTTGACAGTCGGGCGGTGGGTCATGGCCTCTTCCACCGGGTAAGCAAGCTGCCCACGACGTCCGCTTTTTTGTTGACGAAAGGCATGCTATCGTGCTGGCGTCATGTGGTCGGATTAGCGCACCGTATCTGGCACTAATAACTGATTATCAAAGGATTTGTCTGTGACAAGCAAGCTGGCGATGGAACTCACTTTCGAAGAGTACTGCGACGCCGACCTCTCCCTTATCAGGGACTATTACGAGACGACGTTTTCCCATTATGTGCCGGATCTGGCCGAGCGGATCTTTGTCGTGCGTGATGCTCACTGGCTGGTGGGGGCGGTACGGCTGCGGGACGAGGAGGAGTTTTACCATCTGTGCGGCTTTCGCCTGTTGCCCCACTACCAGTCGCTGGGATTGGGGTCACGGCTGCTGCAGCACGCCTGTCACGGCCTGTTGGACAAACCTGTGGTCTGTCAGGCGCTGCCCTTCGAGAAGCCTTTCTATCTCAAGGCCGGGTTTGCCGATATGCCCCTCAATCAATTGAGCGGGTCGCTTTTCTCCCTCTACGAGCGGCAGCAGCAGGGTTATCAGGTGGAGCTGCTGGTAAGGGATACCACCCAGCCCCTCCTGAATTGAGCGGTTTAGCGCGGTTTGGTCAGCAGGTGGATCTTGCCCGGTGACAGCTCCAGCCCCAGCAGATTCTCCTTCAGCCAGGCCTGATCCGGATCCTTGTCATTGAGTTTGTAGACCGGTTTGGTCTCGAGCCGCTTCTCCATACTCTGCAGCAGCATGTTGAGCATCAGTCCGAACTTCTTCTCGGCCGCCTCCGGCTCCAGCTTGTACTCCACCAGCTTCATGTTATCGAGAAACAGCGCGCTCTGGCTCTTGTCATAGCGGGGTCTCGCCTCATAGGTCATCTGCAGGCGGGCGTCATATTCGGTATTGTCTGGCAGGGCGATTTTGAGCTTGCCCTTGCCATAGACCCGGGCGGTATCGGGGCGTTGGCGACCGATCTGGACATCGCTCTGCTCAAGCGTCACATGGGCCTTGATGATGCCCGGCAGCTCCAGCTGTTTGTCGACTTGCACCTGAGATTGCAGGTACTGGTTTATCTGTTGCTCATTGATGTCATATGAGCCTTGGCCTAGCATGGCCAGGCTGAGCAGCATAGATTGCAGGATCATGCGTGCGACCTGATAGAATGGATTTGCCTTACAGCATACCATCCCGGCCGGTTGGGGTCTGCCCACTGCGCTGTTTGTCGATTAGAAGGAGTCCCCGTTGTTTAACGGTCTGGAACACGATCTTCAACTGCTGTTTTCCCGTTTTCTGGGTTGGCTGCTACTGCTTTTTCATACCGTGATTGTCACCGGTGTGTCGTTTCGGGTGGTGATGAAACGCCGTCCCATCGGGGTGTCGCTGGCCTGGCTGGCGCTGATCTATGCCATTCCGTTTGCCGGGGTTGGCTTCTATGTGCTGTTTGGTGAAATAAAGCTGGGGCGCCGCCGTGCCGAGCGCGCCCAGGCCATGTATCGCCCTTATGCCATCTGGATCCGCCAGCTGGCCCGTCTGTTCCCGCAGCACTGCTGCGAAGTGGGCGCCAAGGCACAGCCGCTGCACGATCTCATCCAGGGACGGCTCGCCATGCCGATGCTCTCCGGCAACCGCATGACCTTGCTCAACAAGCCGGACTGGATCTTGCGCGAGATTGCCCAGGATATCCGTCGCTCGACGCTCTCCTGCTATCTGGAGTTCTATATCTGGCATCCGGGCGGCGATGCCGACGAGGTGTGCGAGGCGCTGATTGAAGTGGCGCAACGCGGCGTGGATTGTCGCTTGCTGCTCGATTCGGTGGGCAGCAAGCAGTTCTTCCGCTCCCATTGGCCCAAAAAGCTGCGCAAGGCGGGGGTCAAGCTGGTGGAGGTGCTGCCGGTCGGCGCCTGGCGCATTCTGTTCCAGCGTCAGGATCTGCGGATGCACCGCAAGCTGGTGGTGATCGATGACAGGGTGGGTTACACCGGCTCCATGAACATGGTGGATCCCCGCTTCTTCAAACAGGATGCCGGGGTCGGCCAGTGGGTCGACATCATGATCCGGGTGCAGGGGCCCATGGTGCCGCTGATGTGGTCGATCTTCGTCTGGGATTGGGAGATGGAGACCGGCGAGCGGCTGCTCGACAGTCTGCAGCATGAGCCGGAAGCCTGGCCCCAGACCAACTACCGCGCTCAGCTGATCCCGTCCGGCCCCTTCGTCGGCGGCGACTGCATCCAGCAGAGCCTGCTGCTGGCCATCTATCAGGCACGCAGCCATCTGGTGCTGACGACCCCTTACTTTGTACCCGACGATCCGTTGGCGGCCGCACTCAGTTCGGCGGCGGCGCGCGGGGTGCAGGTGCAGCTGGTGTTGCCGGCACGCAACGACTCCATCATGGCCAATTACGCCTGCAACGCCTTTATGGAGGAGTTGCTGGCGGCCGGGGTGGAGATCTACCGCTACGATGCCGGTCTGCTCCATACCAAGAGCGTGCTGGTGGATGATGACTTCGCGCTGGTGGGGACGGTCAATCTGGATCGGCGCAGCCTCTGGCTCAACTTCGAGGTGACCCTGCTGGTGGACAACCCCTCGTTCGTGGCCCAGATGACCCGGCTGGTACAGGGCTATATGGCGGAAGCCACCCCGATGACCCTGGCCCAATGGCAGGCCCGCCCCTGGTACAAGAAGGCGATGGAGAACATCTTCTATCTCTTCAGCCCCTTGCTGTGATGTTGTGGCGAGCCGCAAGAAAGTGGACTCGCCATCTGATTGGACTTGCCTAGCCCCGAGTCCGCCCCGTAGAGTGCAGTGACAACTCCCTGGAGACACATGGATATATGAAAAAGATAGTGGCCCTCGCCGTGGGTGCGGCACTGGTAGGTGGTGGTCTGGCTGCGTGCTGGTACACGGGCAACAGCTTCGACAACATCATGGCGGAGCAGATCGCCAAGGTAGAGCAAGAGACTGGCATCGACATGCAGTGGCAGCCGGGTAGCAGCAACCTCTTCACCCGTGACGGGATCCTGAAGGTCGTGGTGACGCCGGAGGAGCTGGCTGCCATCGACAGCGAGCTGGAGGGCAGTCAGCCCATCGAGTTGCAACTGGTGGTCAAGAGCCAGATCCTGCCGCTCTACATCAAGAGCCACTTCCTGCTCGATACCCATAATGGCACGCTAGCGCCGGTCTTTACCGCACTGGGCATGGAGCAGTGGGAACTCGGTCTGGAGTCGGTCACCAGTCTCTGGACCCAGGGTAACAGCAGCCGTTTCTGGGCCAATGAATTCAAGATCAAACAGGGGCTGGACGAGTTCAGCTTCCTGCCCCTGAGCGGCGAGTTCCACGGCAATCTGGAGGGGAATGGTCACCTCACCATGACCTGGCAGGGGATGACGGTCCATGAAGAGCAGAGCAAGATGGACTTGGTGCTGGCCGATCTGAAAGGGAGTGCCGACATTGCCGAGATCAGCGGTGTGCTCCTCTCGCCCCAGAGCGAGATGACCCTCTCGGCCCTCACGGTACAACTGCCTGACAGCGTCAAGGTCGCCCTGCAGGGGATGACTACCGAGACTCAGCTGACCGGTGATGATGCCCAGACCCTCTCCAGCAGCTATCAGATGAAAATTGCCAAGCTGGATCTGGAAAACGAGACCGACACCCTGGCGGTGACCGACAGCAAGTTGGCGCTCAACCTCAACGGTCTGGATCTGGAAGGGTATCAGGGGCTGCAGGCCGCCGGTGGCAAGGGAGTTGAAGATGCCGCCATCCAGCAGGCGCTGGACAAGATGCTCAAACGTGGCGCGACCCTTGAACTGGCCGATCTCAGTGCCAAACTCAACGGTGAGGCGGTGACCATGAAGGGGGACGTGAAGCTGGCCTCCACCTCGCTGGAGCAGCTGTTCAACAGCGACGCGGGAATGCAGGCCCTCTCCGGCGTGCTGCATGCCAGCCTCAGCGACAAGCTGGGCAAGGCGGTGCCGCAACTGGCCCCCATGCTCGATCAGCTGACCCTGATGGGTTATCTGAAGGCCGACAAGCAAGCGCTGACCTCCGAGCTGAAGCTGGAGAAGGGCGCGGTGACGGTAAACGATCTGCCGCTCTGACACTCGGCGCAGAAACAACAACGGCTCCCACGGGAGCCGTTGTTGTTTCTGGCGTTTGCATACGAGCCATGTGGGCGGATTACTTGAAGACCACCGTCTTGTTGCCGTAGACGAACACCCGCTCGTTCAGTACCAGCTCCAGCGCGCGGCTCAGCACCGATTTCTCCACATCCCGACCCGCCTTGGCCATGTCGTCCGCACTGAAGGCGTGACCGACGTGGATCACGTCCTGTTCGACAATGGGGCCTTCATCCAGGTCGTCGGTCACGAAGTGGGCGGTGGCACCGATCAGCTTGACGCCGCGATCAAACGCCTGTCGGTAGGGGCGGGCACCGATGAAGGCGGGCAGGAAGGAGTGGTGGATGTTGAGGATCTTGCGCGGATAGGCCTCGACGAAGCTCGGGGTAAGCACCCGCATGTACTTGGCCAGGATCACATAGTCAGGCTCATAGCTGTCGATGATGGCGCGTACCTGCTCTTCATGTTCGGTCCGGCTCAGATCCTCGTGACTGACGGTGTGGAACGGGATATCGAACTTGCCGGTGAGCTCGGCCAGGGTATCGTAGTTGCCGATCACCGCAACGATATCCATATCCAGCGCGCCCGCGTAGTTCTTCATCAGAATATCGCCGAGGCAATGGGTCTCCTTGGTCACCAGGATGACGATGCGCTTCTTGCCCGCCTTGACCAGACGGCGCTGGGCGCCGGTGGGCAGGGCATCATCGAGGTCGGCCAGCAGAGTCTCGTCGTTGAAGCGCCCCTCCAGCTCGGTACGCATAAAGAAGCGGCCATTCTCGTGATCCACAAACTCATCGTTCTTGATGATGTTGAGCTGGTGCTTGTAGCAGATGTTGGTGATCTTGGCGATGAGCCCTTTGGCATCAGGGCAATCCGTGAGCAGTATTTTCTTTTCCATCTCTGTCATTTTCCGTTTGTGGTGTTGGCGCTGCTGTCTGCGCCGGCAGCGTTGTTCAGGCTCTCTTTTCGGGCCCTGTTTTTTGGTTTCGGGAACTATGCCATAAACCGATCCGCGCCATAAAGAAATTCGCCAGTCATAGCCTCTCGCGCTGGCGAGCAGGCCGCAGAGCGGGATTCCGGGCGCAATGTTGAAACGCTTTTCAGCCTGCGGGGGATTTTGGCTGGTATCTGCAACCGTTTTTCTTTAGGCTGTCTGCGCTTATTCTCAGGGCGGGGTGCAACTCCCCACCGGCGGTATCCCGATTGACTCGGGGAGCCCGCGAGCGCCCGACTTGGCTGATTGCCAGGTCGGGGTCAGCAGATCCGGTGAGATGCCGGAGCCGACGGTCATAGTCCGGATGAAAGAGGATAAGACAGACCTTGCCGCGTTGGCCCTTGTGGGCTGGCCGCTGCATGCCCATCTCTGTCTGCCTTTCCATGCCCTGATTCTGGTCCTTGTCTTGTTTAGGAGTTTTACCATGAATCAGTCTCTACTCAGTGAATTCGGTGATCCCGTTGCCCGTGTCGAAGCGGCTCTGTTTGCCTTGCGTGCCGGAGGCGGCGTGCTGGTGGCCGACGATGAAGATCGGGAGAACGAGGGCGACCTCATTTTCGCCGCCGAATCCATGACCAATGAACAGATGGCGATGATGATCCGCGAGTGCTCCGGTATCGTCTGCCTCTGCCTGCCCGACGAGCGGGTTCGCCAGCTCGAACTGCCGATGATGGTGGAGGCCAACTCCAGCCACTACCAGACCGCCTTTACCGTGACCATCGAAGCGGCGCAGGGGGTCACGACCGGTGTCTCGGCTGCTGATCGCATCACCACCATCCGTGCAGCCATCGCAGACGGCGCCAAACCGGGCGATCTGCACCGCCCGGGTCATGTTTTCCCGCTGCGGGCGCGAACCGGTGGGGTGCTTACCCGTCGTGGTCATACCGAAGCGACGGTCGATCTGATGCAGCTGGCTGGCCTCAAACCGTTTGGTGTGTTGTGTGAATTGACCAAAGAAGATGGCTCGATGGCGCGTCTGCCAGACCTGGTTGCGTTCGGTCGCAAGCACCGGATGCCGGTGCTGACCATCGAGGATCTGGTGCAATATCGTCAATTGTTGTCAGAACGTACAGCCTGAGCCTCATACGAAATTGTAATAAGGCAAAAATTTGGTTAACCTTTGTCCGTGCCCCCACCACACGGCACTCATTTTTTAGACGAATCTGGACAAAAACTGTTCATTCAAAAAAAAATGAGGGTTTTAATGCATTTATCTGTGGTGGGGACTATGCAAAGTAGGATTTTTTTGTGCCATAATCACGCCGCTTGCTAAACGTCTGGCGAGTTCAAGGGAGCTTTAAAAATGAAAAAATTGTTGTTGGTAGGTGTTGTTGGTCTGTCCGCTCTGCTGGGCGGTTGTGCAAACACCAGCGAACTGGAAACTTCCGTTCAGAATCTGTCTAACAAAGTTGACCAACTGGCTCAAGATGTTAGCGCAGTTCGTGCTGATCAGTCCAAAATCGCTGCTGATGTTGCCGAAGCCAAGCAAGAAGCTATGCGTGCTAACCAGCGCATCGACAACATGGCTACTTCCTACAAGAAGTAATCCATGCGAAAAAAATGGCGCAGTTTTGCGCCATTTTTTTTTGCCTGAAATTCACCGTATCTTCACTATTCCCACAGCACCTTATTCCCACAGTACCTTCTTCGTACTTGACCCATGAGGTCATGCCGGTCTCCCGACACTCCCCCATCATTACCAGCCAGTTCGATTCCGATCAGTAGAGCAGACTATAGAGTTTGCGACGGTAGCTCTGCGCCGCAGGTGTGCTGCCCATGGTCGCCAGAATATCGAGATAGGTCTTTCTGGCATCGCCGAATGCCAAATCCCGCTTGAGGATCTCCAGCAGCAGTCCCAACGCCTCTTCCTGACGACCAGCCTGGTTGTATTGCACCGCCAGCTCCTGAGCCAGGGCAAAATCATCAGGCTGTTCTGCATGGCGGGCTTCCAGCGCGCGCAGTTCCGGGCTGTCTGCCGCTTGCAGGGCGAGCGCCAGTCGTGAGCTCAGGGTATGGAAGTGACCATCCTGCGCCGCCATCGGGATGGTGCCGAGGCGCTCCTGCGCTTCCTCCAGCAGGTTGAGGTCGAGGGCAGCTTGAATGAGCCACAGGCTGATGTCGTGACGTTCAGGAGCCAGCTGGTGTGCCTTGGTCAGATGGGCATAGGCGATGCTGGGCTGCTCGTCAGCCAGCGCCTGTTGTCCCTTGGCCAGCAACTCTTCCTCTTCTTTGGGGGCGAAGGCGGCGAAATACTGGCGCAGGGTGGCTTCATCCTGCGGCCCTTCGATGATCCCCTGTTCGTCAGGGCGACCCTGATGGAACAGCACCAGCGCCGGTAGGGCGCGCAGGCCGAGCTGACTGGCCAGCGGCTGCAGTTGGGGATCGTTCATATCCACCTTGGCCAGGGTGACCTGCTCATTGGCGGGCCCAACCAGTGATTCGATCAGCGGTGTCATCCCCTGACACTCCGGCATCTGCGGAGCATGGAAATAGATGACGACCGGCTTCTTCATGGACGCATCGATAAGTTCAGCGTGAAAATTCTGGGGAGTAATGTCGACGATCATGAGTTGGACTCTTCAGAAAGGGTGTTGAGTAACATGGGGTTAAGCGAGTGGCAATTCAAGCGCTCATCCAGCCGGTAAAAGGTCACAGGGGCTGCCGCCGCTGCGAGGCTGAGCCAGCCGCTGGCAAAGGGCCAATCCTGTACCTGATAAGAGGTGTCATCGAGCCGGTTGTCGAGTCGCCATCCTTCCTCCGGGAGAAACCGCACCTTCTCCAGCCCCGCCGCTATGCCGCCACCGTGGGCTTTCAGTACCGCCTCCTTGCGTGACCAGAGCCGGTAGAAGGCGCTCTCCTGCTCTTGAGCAGGCTGTGCGCAGAGCCACTCATATTCACTCTGTGCATAAAACCGGCGGGCCAGGGGGAGGGGATGATGCCGCCGTTTGCCCAGTTCGATATCCACCCCCAGCGGCCCCTGCGGGCAGAGCGCCAACACCAGCCAGCGGCCACTGTGGCTCAGATTGAAATGCCAGGCATCATCATGCAGCCGGGGCTTGCCGTGGGGGCCGTTGCAAAATTGCAGGCTGGCGGCGGGTTGCTGCAGCCGCTCGGCCAACAGCTGGCGCAGCAGGGCGCGGCTCACCAGATATTCCTGACGCCGTTCAGGATGGGTCATGGTTTGCCAGATATGCTGCTCATCGGTTGACAGCCCTTCAGGCAATTGAGCAAGCAGTTCCTGGCATACTCTGGCCGGTTTTAACAAAAAAAGATCGGTTTCGATCATGATTTTTCACTTTAAAAAGGTGCTGAAGCAGGGATAAAAGCCAGTTATCTATGAGACCCAAGGCCCTTTTTGCGATTGTATATTGTTTGGGCATGATCACATTAATTATGAAAAATCGTGCATTTACTTGCAAAAATGTGAGCTCGATAGGGATTTTCACTTGCCTCGATAGAATTCTTGGATATAGTCGGGTGCTGTTGCCTTATAAATTGCCCTTTGGGGCCGTATTTTAACAAGATTTACTATTTAGCGGGGATAAAGGATTGCGCCACCTGATGCTACTGCTGGTCGCGCTCGGAATGGTGGGTTGTGCCTCGGCACCCCAACCCGAGGTCGCGAGCAAGATCGAAGTTTCCATGGTTGAACCTGTCATCGAACCGGAAGCTTCCCAGACACCCGATGTGAATGAAATCCTGACAGTATATAAAGAGTGGCGTGGTGTTCCGTACCGGATGGGTGGCAGTAGCCAGCGCGGTATCGACTGTTCCGCCTTTGCCCGTGAAGTGTTCCGCAATGCCGTCGGTGTCGAATTACCCCGTGATACCCGCTCCCAAGTCCACGAAGGGACGCGCGTTTCCAAGCAGGATCTGGTCGAAGGCGATCTGGTCTTCTTCAAAATCAATCGTCGTCTCAACCACGTTGGCATCTATGTCGGCAATGGCGAATTCATCCATGCCTCGACCCGAGCCGGTGTGACACGTTCCAAGCTGGATAGCCAATATTGGCGCAACAAGTTCTGGCAAGCTCGCCGGATCGATATCTGAGTCAGGCTGGACAAACGGCTCGCAGTACGGACTGTTTTTCCAACCTCACTTGAACCGGGCTCGATAGCCCGGTTTTTTATTGCCGTCGTTTAGACTTTCCCGAGTCAAATCACTATAGTGTGGGCCCGTTTTCTTCGGCAGGCTCAGCATGAAACCCCGCATCTCATCAGCCGGTGGCCCCAAGTCGGGCGACCGTAAATCCGGACTTCACTCCCGTAATCGCCATCAGGCGGGTTACGACTTTGAGGCGCTTTGCCTGCGAACTCCCGAATTGGCCGCTCATGTCTTTATCAATGACTACGGCACCCGCACCATCGATTTTGCCAATCCCGATGCAGTGAAGACCCTCAACCGTGCCCTGCTGGCCCATCACTACGGGATTGCCCACTGGGACTTGCCTGCCGGTTACCTCTGTCCGCCCATCCCGGGACGGGTGGACTACCTGCACTGGGCGGCCGACCTGTTGGCCGAGAGCGCAGGCCAGCTCCCTACCGGCAAGGGGGTGAGGGTGCTGGATATCGGGGTGGGGGCAAACTGCATCTATCCGTTGCTGGGGGCCCGCGAATATGGCTGGCGTTTTGTGGGATCGGATATCGATCCGGTCTCGGTCAAGGCGGCCACCCTGCTGGCCAAGAGCAACGGGCTCGGCAACCAGATTGAGTGTCGTCTGCAGGGTAACCCCAACCATGTGTTTCGCGGCATCATAGGGCCGAAGGAGCGCTTCGCCCTGACGCTGTGCAATCCACCGTTCCATGCGTCGCTGGAAGAGGCGAGCAAGGGGACGGAGCGCAAGCTGCGCAATCTGGGCAAGGAGGTGACAGGCGCTCCTGTGCTTAATTTTGGCGGCCAGAAGGCTGAGCTCTGGTGCGAAGGGGGCGAGGCGGCGTTTCTGGCCAACATGATTACCCAGAGCAAGGAGTTTGCCACTCAGTGCCTCTGGTTCAGCTCGCTGGTGTCGAAAAAAGAGAACCTGCCGGGGGCGAAAAAGGCGTTGAGCCGGGTGGGGGTGCGTCAGGTACGGGTGATCGACATGGCACAGGGCAACAAGGTGAGCCGGATCCTTGCCTGGTCCTTTCTGGATGAGGAGGGATTGCGTAGCGGCTGGTCGAGCGCGTGCTGAGTCCCCACCACAAGGCCCGATGAGGGCCTTTTTTCATGATGAGCCCCGCGAATTTCCCCTGCTGGCGGCATCTTTGGCAATCGATTTCCTCATTGGCAGATCGTGCTGGTTTACATGGTGTAAGTAGTTACTTCTGCCTTGGTACAGGTGTACGCCGAGATTTTTTTGCACTTACAGCTGAAACTTTAATAAAATAGGACTGGTTAGACCTCTTTACAGGCATTGAATCAAATAGGGATCGGTAGATGAAAGTTGTCGATTTTCTGAAGCGCAAGCGCGAAATTCTGGCGCAGCACCCCTTTGAGCTCAAGGATTGGCTCTCTCCGGCGATCCGCGACTACTGGCGTGAGTTTCAGCAAAAGGCACATCTTCACCCTTTGCTGGGGCGTGTGCTGGACTTGCAAGCCGAGTCCCAGAGCGAGCAGCAACAGGATGCAGCAACCGTGGCACAAGTAGCCAACGGTCAGCCTGCTGTGGCTCAGGAACCCGCTGTTGAGCTGGGGGCCGAGGCGGCCGAGCTCTATGCCGCCCTGCAGGCCCGCATCGGTGAAGAGACCCACGTCGGCGAGTGGCTGCACGTCAGCCAGCAGATGATCGATCAGTTTGCTGCCGTGACCGGGGATCACCAGTGGATCCACACCGATCCGGAGCGTGCGGCCGCCGAGTCGCCTTTCAAGACCACCATCGCCCACGGATTCCTGACCCTGGCGCTGCTGCCGCAGTTGACCGGCTCGGTCGATGAGGCCACCCCCGAGTTCCCGACCGCCCGCATGGTGGTGAACTTCGGGCTGGATCAGGTACGTTTCCCGTACCCCATCAAGGTGGACAGCAATATCCGCGCCCGCACCAAGCTGGCCCGGGTCACCCCCATCAAGGGGGGGCTGGAGCTGCTCAAAGAGATCAAGGTGGAGATCGAAGGGATCCGCCGCCCGGGTTGCGTCATCGAGTCGGTGACCCGCATCTACTTCTGAGCCCCCTCATCGGCATGAATGGTGAAACGGGCCCGCTGTCCTGTGCAACGAACAGCGGGCCCGTTTTTTTGCCTGTTTGTTGCAAGGGGTGAGGCGTCAGCCATAGCGCGCCGACCCCAGCTTGATATGACTCACAAAACGGTGCGCCGTGCAGTTAGCCAGCTCTCATTTTGGCGAGTTGGCTGCGTGAGGCGATAGCATGTTATGCCACTATTGGCTTCTTACTCCCGATCCTGGAGACAATAGTGCCCATCAATAACAAGATTATTCTGCCACTGCTGCTGAGCCTCACCATCCTGCTGATCCCGACCCACTGGATCCCGCTGGAGGGGATCACCGTCATCGAGCAGCGGGTCGTGGCCATTTTCGTGCTGGCCGCTCTCTGCTGGATCCTGGAGCCCATCCCTATCTTCGCTACCTCGGTGCTGATCATCGTGCTGGAGCTGCTGCTGCTCTCCGACAAGGGGCTCTGGTTCATGACTGCCGACAAGGCTGAACCGGGGTTTGGTGAGCTGCTCAAGTCCACCGAGGTGATGGCGACCTTTGCCTCGCCGGTCATCATGCTGTTTCTCGGTGGTTTTTTCCTCGCCATTGCGGCGACCAAGTACCATCTGGACGTCAATCTGGCGCGGGTGCTGCTGCGCCCGTTCGGTCAGGATCCCCGGATCGTCATGCTGGGGCTGATGTTGATCACCGCCACCTTCTCCATGTTTATGAGCAATACCGCCACCACCGCCATGATGCTGGCCATCCTTACCCCGGTGCTGGCGGCGTTTCCCGACAAGGACCCGGCCAAAATCGGCTTTGTGCTGGCCATTCCGCTGGCGGCCAACCTCGGCGGGATCGGCACTCCCATCGGCACTCCGCCCAACGCAGTGGCCCTCAAATACCTGACCGGCGAGCATGCCATCTCGTTCGGTCAGTGGATGGGATTTGCGGTGCCCTTTGTGGTATTGCTGTTGCTGCTTGGCTGGTTCCTGCTGGGGCGCTTCTTCCCGAGCACCCTCAAGCGGATGGATCTCAAGATTGAGGGGCACTTTATGCAGACCCCTCGCGCCTGGGTGGTCTACCTCACCTTTATCACCACCATAGTGCTCTGGCTACTGGGGGATCTGCACGGCATGAGCTCCTACGTGGTCGCCATGATCCCGGTAGCTGTGTTCCTGACCACCGGCATCATCACCAAGGACGATCTGCACAAGATCTCCCTCGACGTGCTCTGGCTGGTCTCGGGCGGTATCGCGCTGGGGCTGGCGCTGGAGGACTCCGGGTTGGCCGAGCGGCTCATCACCCATATTCCGTTCCACGAATACTCCACGCTGGCGGTGCTGGTCGGCGCCTGTCTGCTGGCAGTGGTGATGGCCAACTTTATGTCCAATACCGCAACCGCCAATCTGCTGCTGCCACTGGTGGCGGCACTGGCGGTCAGCATGCCGGAGCTGGCCGAGTGGGGTGGCAGTCATACCCTGATCCTGGCGGTCACCATTTCGGTTTCGCTCGGGATGTCGCTGCCTATCAGTACCCCGCCCAATGCGCTGGCCCACGCCACCGGTCTGGTGGAGAGTCACCAGATGGTGCGCATCGGCGTCATCATGGGGTTGGTCGGTACCCTGTTGGCGATGGTATGGATCTACCAGATTGCCGCCTGGGGGCTGATCTAGTTGCTAGTCCGTTTGTCCGATAAGAAAGGCTATGTCCCAATTACGTGTTGCATGGGGCGCCCCAGCGCCTCATGCAAACATGTTTTGATATTTACGCCTTTTCCGTAACGCTCCAGCATCCGGCGCCAACCCAAGTAGTTCTTCAGGTAGTGCGTCGCCACGCCATGGAACCGCTCCATCCACTCTTTCAACCGATGGTGATATCCATTTACATGCTGGATGTGATACGCACCGACCACCCGTTTGCCTTGACGATTGCGCACCACCTGATGGGTTACACCCTGCTCTTTGCTGAAACAGGCATACACACCCGCTCCATCGCTACACAGCACCGCATCCGGTGACACCAACGGCTTCAACACCGCGATGACCGTCTCGGCATCTATTTTCTCCAACTGGAAATCCGCATGGTGGCCTGCACGGTCTTGTACTACCATCACCGGGATGTAATCTGGCCCGGTTCCACGAGTTCGACCTTTACCACCGCGATGACGTGGTGGACGCGGCAGTCCCCGCTGCCCCTTGAACGATTCAAGGAAGAAGGTCTCATCAACCTCAACGATGCCCTCTTCCCGGGTGGCCTGATGGGTTGCCATCGCGCGCAAGAAGCGGTGACGCCAGAGGAACGCGGTGTTTTTGCTGACCCCACAGCGCCGTGCGGCTTGGCGGACAGTCAGTCCTTCGATGAGGGCTTGCGCGCAGTCTTCCCAGCACTGTGCTTTACGCAATCTGGCCAAGGGCGTCTTGGTCAGAACGGTGCTGGTGCGCAGACACAGTTTGCAACGGTAGCGGCGCAG